>JAIYCA010000385.1 GCA_027488265.1 Planctomycetaceae bacterium | reverse complement strand
CACCACCACCCTGCCCACCACGACGCTGACCACCACCGGGCCGCGCACCATCTGGGTTCTGGTCCTTCTCCCCTTCCGCTGCCGGCTTCTCACCCTCCGTAGGTGTCTTGCCCGCGTCTGGATTCACGCGCGCCATCGGCGCCTTGATGGCCTTCAGGTACGCGTCGAGTTTTGCCTCGAGTTCCTTCACCTTCTCCGGCATCGTTGATGCGATGTCGTTCGCTTCCGCGCGATCCTTCGCGATGTCGTAGAGCTTCAACGTCTTCGCGTCGTCATTGCGCACGAGTTTGAAATCACCAACGTAGATCGCGCTCGCTGGCCCGCCGTTGTTGAGGTCGTAGTGCGGGAAGTGGATGACGATCTCTTCACGCGTGCGCGCAACCGTGCCCTTGCCAGCGTTTTCACCCGACGACTTGAGGACGGGCACGAGGCTCCCGCCTTCGACGACGTTCTGCGCATCGGCATCGGTCACCTTCTCGATCGGCTTGCCCGCGAGATCGCACATCGTGGGCACGAGGTCCATGCCCGTCGCACGCACGCGGCTGATGACACCCGCGGGAATGCCAGGGCCGACCGCGATGAACGGCACGCGAATGCCGCCTTCGCTCACGCTGCCCTTCGCGCCGGCGAACGGCGGATTCGCGGCATTGCGTCCACCGCCGCGCTGGCCGCCCGCGCCGCCGCCACCGCCACCGCCACCCTGCGCACCGTGATCGGCGCTGAAGAAGATGTAGGTGTTGCCTTCGATGCCGAGTTCCTTCACTGCGGCGCGCACGCGCGCAAGTTGAAGGTCCATGTCGTACTGGCCCGCGATCGCGCCGAGCGGCTTGCCGCTCACACCCGAGACCAGTTCGCGTGCCTTCGCGAGCGCCGCGGGCGTGGCTTCCTCTTCGCTGCCGAAGCCGTAATGCGAGAGTTGCAGGTAGAACGGCTTGCCCGCCTTGACCTGCTCGCGCATGAACGCGATGCCTTTGTCGACGATTGCCTCGCACTGCTTCGGATTCGGCGCGACGCCGCGCTCAGGACCTTGGTTCGAATTCGCGCCATCAGAGAGGTTGAAACCGATCTCCGTTGGATCCTGTCGGCCGACGTGCCACTTGCCGAAGTGCGCGCTCGCGTAGCCAAGTTCGCCGAGCCAGTTGCCAGTCGTCTTCACGCCCTTGGGCAGCGTCGTCTCGACTGGCGGCGGCACCATGCGCAGGAGGCGGTACTGCTCGCCGCCACCCTCTTCGCGGCGACTGTTTCCGCCCTCGTTCTGATAGGTCATGTGCAACTTCGCAGGCGAAATGCCCGTGACAAAACTCGTGCGCGATGGCGTACAACGCGGCGCTGTGACGTAAAAGTCACTGAAGCGCATACCGTCCTTCGCGAGTTGCTCGAGGTTCGGCGTCAAACCCGCGGGCCGCGCGTGCGACGGCGGCTCGCCATCCATGTCGACCGAGGTGCTCGACCAGCCGGTCGCCTCCGCTTGGATGAAGACGAAGTTCGGACGCGCGGTGGCCGCGGTCGTCGCCGCGGCGGCGGGCTTCGCCGTCTCTTTCTTCGCGTCCTTCGCCGTGTCCTTTGCGGACTGACCAGCCGGCGGTGCGATCGCAAGTGCGAGCGGCGAAAGCGTCAGAAGCGACGCGACGAGTGCGATGCGTGCAAGCATGTTCAGCGTTCCTCGAGAACCGCGCGATCCTTCGCGTGGTGGTACTCGTGCTCAAAGAAATCAGGCGAAAGCGGCGCGTCGTCGATGAGTTCAAACTCAATCGCGCGCGGTCCGCCCTGCGCTTGAGGAAGATTGACGAGGCGAATCGCGCGTACGAGCGCCGACTTTGCGTCGAAATCGATTTCAATTTCCTTCGGCCCGCCGCGCGCGTCGGGGCGGCGCGTGGCAACGATGCGCGCATCGGGGCGACCAGCCGCAGGCGCGGGCTTCTGTACGACAAGGTCGTAGTTGCGCGCGAGCGTCGAGAGGTCCGCGTGCGGATCGATGAACGGAATGTCGAGTCGACCGCCGGGAAGCGCCCCGCGAAAGCGCGCTGGATCGCTGCTCACGCGCACTGGCCCTTCGGCTGGCACGATCCACGCGCTCGCGCCGTCGCTTCCGCTCACAACTTCGTGGCCCTCGGCATCGCGTCGCACGAGTACGAAACTCGCGGGATTGCGCAGGAAAACAAGCGCGCCGTCGATCGGTGCAGGCGGTCGCTTCTCTTGCAACGGAAACGCCGCCTCGCGACGACGCATACGACCGTCACCTTCGATCGCACGAAGAACGTACGTGCGATCACCGGAACGCAATGCCTCGACAATGCGCGCGAGGACATCGGACGCCGAAGCATCTCGACCCGTTGTCGCGAAAATCCACGCGAGTCCGACCGCGAGCAACAGCGTTGCTGCGACGAACACGCGCCGTTGCAGCCACGCGCGGCGCTTCGTTGCGCGCACGTTTCGCCGCGGATCGATATGCGTGTCGAGATGAGTGTCGAACCGAGCGTTTTGAGAAGCAAGGACACCTGAGGTGAACTCGCGATCAAGCGCGTCATGTAAGAGAACGAGCTGCGCGAGTTCACGCGCCGCGTCGTCATCGGAAGCGAGCAGTTGCTCGAATTGAACGCGATCGCTGTCCACAAGCGTGCCATCGAGATACGCATGCGCGAGCGCGCGGAAGTTGGCCCGATCTGCGTCGGTCACGCGGCACCTCCCGCTTCGCGACGCTCGATACAGTCGCGCAGATCGCCGCGCAGTCGCTCCAAGGCTTTCGACACCGTGTTTGGCGCGAGGCCGAGCAGTTGTGCGATGCGGCCGGGCTTCAACCCCGCGCGATAGCGGTAGTCGCATATCTCGCGGGCGCGGCCTTCGAGCAGCTTCACACATTCCCCCAAGTGCGCGAGCCGCTCGTGTTCTTCGCGCGCAATCGCATCGACAGCGCGCGCAAGTGCCTCTTCGGCCGCATCGCTGAGCGTCGTAGAAAGATGCATGGGAAGGCGTCGTGCTTGACGCCGCGCGTTGGCGACCTCGTTTCGCGCGATCGACAACGCCCACGGCAGAAACGGCCGCGAGGCGTCGTAGGTGCCGAAGGATTCCAGCACGGAAAGCGCCGTTGCCTGCAGGATTTCGTCGCGCAGCGCACGGTCGCCCGTGAGCGCGAAGACGTACGCCGAAACCGCAGGTTGGGCCTGCGTCCAGTTCGTGAAGGCTTGGCGGGTCGACGGATCCATGTGTGAGGTGTTCTCACCTCAACGCACAACGTGACGTACTTTCACCGAGAAAGTGAAAAATCGTCGAGGCGCGCCGCCAGAGCGGGGTCTCAACGCGGGTTCTTCAGGTCGGGGTTCGCCGATTGTTTCATCGGCCGCGACGCAACACTCGCCACGCAGCATTCGCCACGCAATAGTCGTCACGCACCACCCATGGCGCGGCGTCGGTCACTCACCAATCGCTGCTTACCACCCGTTGCTTACCACTCTGGTCCGCCGGAATAGCGGCCGTAGACGTCCGCCATCGCCTGCACCTGCTCACCAAGCGTGCAGCGCACGAGGCTCGCCGCGACAAGCGCGGGCATCACGTTCTCGCCCTTGCGCGAAGCGGCGCGAATCGCGTCGAGCGCGTTCTTCACATCGAGCGACGAGCGCGCGGCGCGCATCTTCGCGAGGCGCGCGTTCTGCTCGGTCTCGACCGTGTGCGGGATCTCGAGGATTTCGACCTGCTTCTCTTCGTTGCCCTCGGGGTACGCGTTCACGCCGACGACGATGCGGTCGCCCGCTTCCATCTCTTGGCCGAAGCGGTAGCTCGCCTCAGCAATCGAGCGGCGGAAGTAACCCTTGTGCACGCCCGAAACGACGCCGCCCATGTCATCAATCTCCTTGATGATCGCGTTGGCGTCCTTCTCCATTTGGTCGGTGAGTGCTTCGACAAACCACGAGCCGCCGAGCGGATCGACGGTGCGGTGGACGCCCGACTCGTGCGCAATGATCTGCTGCGTGCGGAGCGCAACGCGGACGGCTTGCTCGGTCGGGAGACCAAGCGTTTCGTCCATCGAGTCGGTGTGGAGGCTCTGGCAACCGCCGAGCACGCCCGCCATCGCCTGCAGCGCGACGCGCACGATGTTGTTGAGCGGCTGCTGCTCGGTGAGCGAGCAACCCGCGGTCTGGACGTGCGTGCGCATCAAGAGCGAGCGCTCGTTTTTCGCGCCGTAACGCTCCTTCATCGCCTTCGCCCAAATGCGGCGCGCGGCGCGCAACTTGCAGATTTCCTCGAAGAACTCGTTGTGGCTGTTGAAGAAGAACGAGAGCCGCGGGCCGAAGCTGTCGACGTCGAGGCCGCGCTTGATGCACTCTTCGACGTACTCCATCCCGTCGCGCAGCGTGAACGCAAGTTCCTGCGTCGCGGTCGAACCTGCTTCGCGGATGTGGTAACCCGAGATCGAAACCGAGTTCCACTTCGGCAAGTGCTGCGCTGCGAACTCAATCGTGTCGACGACGAGTTTCACGTGCGGCTCCGGCGGATAGATGAATTCGTTCTGCGCGTGGAATTCCTTCAGAATGTCGTTCTGCAGCGTGCCGCCGAGCGACGTCCACGGAATGTCGCGCTCCTTCGCGTGTGCGAGATACATGCCCCAAATCACGGCCGCGGGCGCGTTGATCGTCTGCGACACCGTCACTTCACCGATCGGAATGTCGGCGTACAAGCGATGCATGTCTTCGATCGAACTGATCGCAACGCCGCAACGGCCCACTTCGCCCGCCGACAGCGCGTCGTCGGAATCGCGGCCCATGAGCGTCGGCAAATCGAACGCGGTCGAGAGACCCGTATTCGCCTTCGTGCCCTTGGCGTTGTTGAGGAGGTACTTGAAGCGCTGGTTGGTGTCGTCGGCCGAGCCGAAGCCCGCGAACTGACGCATGGTCCAAAGGCGCGAGCGGTACATCGTCTTGTGGACGCCGCGCGTGAACGGGTACTGGCCCGCCTCGCCGATGCGCGGGTGCGCGCGCGTTGGGTCGTTCGGATCGTGCGTGAGCACCGTGTCGGGGCCGTAGCGCTCGCCAACGACATAGCCCGAGATCGTGACGGTCTCGGGTTCGACCTTTTCGGAATGCGGGGCTTGAAGCGCGGACGTCGGATGGGCAGTGCTCATATCGAATCGCCTGTTGAGTTTGGGTGGTTACCCGCGCGCGTCTGAGCGACGCCGAAGGCAAGTCGGAAGAATAGCAGCGACCGCGCGTGGACTTCAGCATTCGGGCATAGGAAGGGATCTGAAGTCATCGCAAGATGCGATCACAACATGGGGGCGCTCTCGGCGAGCCCGCCGCGCGTGCCAGATAACCGCAAGATCTGCGCCGAGCCGTCATAATGCGGTCATGCTCGACGGACTTGAAGAGGGAGAGACACTTCCGCCGCCCGCCGTGGACGGACTCAGCGCCACGCTCTCGTTTGAAGCCGCGGAAGCGACCTCCGCGTCGCTTGAACTCAACGGTGTGCCCTGCGTGCGGGCGATCGTCGTGGAGGCACACAGCCGTATCGCAGGCGCGCACCTCGCGCTCTCGGTCGAAGGCCACCCAACCTGCGATGTCCTGCGGCCGGTGGAACCGATCGATGCCGGCATCACGCTCGCGGTCGATTGCGAGCACCTTCGTCTTCCGCTGTCGGTGTTGCGCGCTTCCACCGAGCGCACGCACGTCGACATTCACGTGCGCCTCGTCTCTTCCGAAGGTTCGACCGTCGCGCGAGCAACCCATCGCATCGCGATCGCACCCGAGACACATTGGTCGGGCATGGCGACCCACTGCGAGTCGCTCGCGGCGTTTGTTACGCCAAACTCCCCCGCCATCGCCGAACTGCTGCGCGATGCCTCCGCGCGTTTGAAAGAAAAGACGGGATCCGGCGCCCTCGACGGCTATCTCTCAGGGAACGCTGCGCGCGTGCAACGCATCGCGGAAAGTTGCTACGAAGCACTCGCATCGCGCGCGATTTCGTACGTCGTCTTGCAAGCAAGCTTTGAGAAGACTGGGCAGAAAGTCCGCACCGCGGCGGATGTTCTTCGCGATGGGCTCGGAAACTGCCTCGATCTTTCCGTCACGCTTGCGTCGCTCCTCGAAGCCTGCGGACTTTGGCCGATGCTCGTCCTCGGCGATGAGCACGCGACGGTCGCGTTCGCCACGATGGATGAACACTTCGCAGACGCTGTGCACGAAGGCGCGACTCGCCTCGTGAATCGCCGCGCACTCGGCGAAGTACGCGTCATCGAAGCAACTGCGCTCTGCGGCGACCCGAAGAGTTTCGGCGAAGCACTGACCGTCGGCGAGCGTTGGCTTGATCGGCTTTCGCCAGCATCGATGGTCGTCGACGTGCGCGCCGCACGAAATGCGGGTTTTCATCCGCTCCCCGAAGTGATCGCGCGCAACGAGCGCGACGATGAAGCGCCCGTCGAACCACCAGCCCGCGATTACAAAATCGTCCAGCCCGCAGATCTGCCGCCACTGCCAAAGCCGAAACTCACTCCGCGCGAATCTCGGCTTGAATCGTGGAAAAAGAAGCTGCTCGATCTCACGCTCCGCAACCGACTGCTCAACGACCGCGACGCCGCGGGTGTTCCACTCGTTGCGGAAGGCGACGCGACGATCGCGCTCCTTGAGAACATTCTTTGGGATGAGAAACGACTTCTCCTTCGCGCACGCGGCGCGATGCGCGGGATGACCGCAGAAGCGTGCGAAGAAGAACTCCGAAGCGGCACGCTGCGCGCGCAACTCGATGACGCAGAACTCTTCAAGCGCGCGACCAAGGCGTACCGTGATGGAAAGAGTTCGCTTG
>JAIYCA010000303.1 GCA_027488265.1 Planctomycetaceae bacterium | reverse complement strand
CTCTCGGCGCCGCTGATGTTGCTGCTCGGCGCGGTTCTCGCCAATCGCCTGCGCGGCGGAAATCCGCTGCAGATCTATCTGATCGCGTTCATCCCGTCGATCGCTGACATCTTGCTGATCTCGGGCGGCGAACAAATGCTGAAAGATGGAACGAGTTTGACCGGCATCTTTGTTGCTTCGAGCGGAAATCTCGTGATTCTCGCCGTCATCGCTGACAGCCTTCGAAGGATTGCGAGGAACTGATGCCGCTCCTCGACCGTTGGATCGCCTTCCGCTTCTTCACGAATTTCGTGCTGATCTTCGTCGTGATGACGCTGTTTGCGATTTCGATCGACACGATCATCGAGCTCGACGCGTACGTGAAGGCGTGCCAGCGCGCGGTGGATGCCGGCGACTACGGGTCGATGTGGACCGCGATGCCCATCGCGATTCTCGACTTCAATCTGCCGCGCGTTTTTCAGTTCTACGCGTTTCTCGTCGGGCTTTCATGCGTCGCCGCTGCGGGCTTTACTTTGGCGCAGATGGTGCGCGCGCGCGAGCTCGTTGCCATGCTCGCGGCGGGAATCAGTCTTTGGCGCGTCGGACTTGCGATGCTCGTCGTCGCAGTCATCCTCAATCTTCTCCAACTCGTGAATGGCGAAGTCCTGCTCCCGCGGCTTGCGCCGCTCCTTGTGCGCGAGAAGTCGGCGATTCTGCGGCCCGCAGCCGATCGTTTCCCACTCAACGTTGTGCAAGACGGAACAGGGAAGCTCGTACTCGCACAGGCGTTCGATCCGCGCGATGAGCGTGCGTATGGGCTCCTTGTTCTTGAACGCGATGAGAAAGGTGCAGCCACGCGGCGGGTCGAAGCGCGTGAAGCAACGTGGAACGCCGAGCGCGGCGGATGGGATCTCATCGATGGCGTTGCCGCAGGTCGCAGCGCGCCGGGAACAGGCGATGGTCGAGAAGTGCGCATCGACCGCCGTGATGCGATTGACTTCATCGAGACCGACGTCAGTCCAAAGGCGATCCTCGCGCGGCGATTTCGCGGGTTTGCGCAGCTCTTGTCGACGCCGCAAATCTCAGCGCTCGCGCGCGAAGGCGGCATCGAACCGGAGGCCGCCACGCGACTCGTGGGGCAACGTTTCGCGGGTGCGCTTGTGAATGTGATGATGCTCATCATCGCACTGCCATTCTTCCTTGTGCGCGAACCACAGAAGATGCTCAAACCAAGCGTCTTCTGCGCCGCGACGGCAGTGCCGGGGCTCCTTGGAAGTTTGCTCGTGATGGCTGTGGCACTTCCTGGAATTCCGCCTGCGGTCGGCGTCTTCCTGCCGGTTGCAGCGTTGCTCCCGATCGCTGCGTGGCGTGTTGGTGCGCTCAAGACGTGATGCACGCGCGTCGTCGTGCGGGCATGCGGTCGCGCTGTCGTGTCGTCGCGCCGTCCCGCGACGTCGCCGCGTTCACTTGTTCGGCGGATCGAACGACCGATCGAAAACGGTGACGCCTTTGAGTTCAGAAAGTTCGCGTGCGAGTGCGTCCATGAGAAGCCGCTCTTGGCTTCGTCGCACGACCTCTTCGCAGCGCGCACGTGCCGATTCGAGCGTGGTGCCATCGCTCGGGCGCTCTTCCATGACGGTGACGACGAAGAAGCGGCCATTCTCGAGAATTGGCGCGGAAACACCGCCGATGTTGGTCGCGTAGATCGCGGCGCGCAGACCTTCGGGGTAACTCGGGTCGCGACGGGCGATCGGCGCAAGGAGCCCGCCGCGCGCAGCGCCATCGTCGAGTGAGCGTTCGACCGCGAGATCGATGAACGAGCGACCCGCTTGCACATCCGCGATGAATCGCTCTGCATCGGGGAGCGACGTGAGCACCGCGAGTCGCGCGACCCGCTTGGTGCCATGCAGCATGTCGAATGCGTTGGCGATGCCGACTTCATCGATGCGAACATCGCGCGCGACGAGTGCGCGGAGACCAGCGTTCCGCTTGAGCAACGCCGCGAAGCGCACGCTCCCAAGGCCTTGTCGTTGCCGAATCGCGCCGAGGAGTTCGACCGCGCGTGTGCGATCGGGCGAGAGCGCCTCGAGCAGAATCGTCTCTTCGCGCGCGACTTGTTCGCCGTTGATCGCAATGCTCTGTTCGCGCAGACGCCGCGCAAGTCGAATATCGAGTACCGCGTCGCGCAGCACTTGTTGACCCGCAAGTTCCGCGATCGGCGCGCGGAGTTCCGACCACTCGATCGCTTGGCCGTCGAGCATGGCGACGAGAGACGCTTGTTCGTTCGCAGCGCGAGCAGGGGTTCCCAACGGAGCTGTGGCGGACTGATCTTTGCCGTTCCCAGTGCCGTCAACCGTGGCAACTTGCACGCCCGATCCCGTTCCTGCGCAGCCGGTGGCGAAGGCCGCGACGATTGCCAACGAGCACGCGGCGACAAGGTGAACTGGGAATGCGAGGAATTCTCGGGAAGTCGGCATAGACGTTGGCTACGTTCGGGGAGGGCGTGCGTATCTTGGAACGCCCCGACTGTACCGCGGGACCGAACGCGACGCGCCGACCTCGTACACTTCGGTTTCCACGCAAAACGCTCAACGACATGTCAGACACTCGCGCGATTCTTTGTCCTTACTGCGGCGACCGACAGGTGCCGTCCTCGCAATGCCGAGCGTGTGGTGGTTTCTTTGATGTTTGGAGTTTGCACGCGACTCAAAATGAAATGGGCGCGTGGTTCGTGCGCGATCCCCGTCGGCCGCATTTCGTCGGGTTCGGTTACGAAGCGCTCTGTGCTGCGATTCGCAACGGCGAAATCGGACGCGATGCGATTGTCCGCGGACCAACGACGCGGCAGCTTTGGACGCTCGCGCGGCGCGCGCCGGGTCTCGCGCATCTCTTCGGGCGCTGCGCGGCGTGCCAGTCGCCGATGAATCCAGACGATGCGGCGTGCGCGGCGTGCGGTGCAACGACATCGATCGATCAAGATCGCAATTTCTTCGGGCTTCCCGTCGTCGAGCCAATTTCGCCTCCGCCGGGTGCCAAAGCTGATTTGAGCGCGTTTGTCTTGGACGCCGGCCTTTTGGTTGTCCGCTCGGTACCGGTTCGATCGCCGGCGCGCACGGTTGTGCGTGTTGCGCAACCGATCGTGGCGGTGTCAGCGGAAACGCCCACCCCGAGCACAGAGTTTGTCCCTGACTTCGCGCGCGGTGGTTCGACGGCGTCGGCGATGAGTCCGGCCGACGCTGCGCAATCTCCGGCGCGCGCGGCCAGTACCTCGAACAAGAACGAGAATTCCGCGCGCAGTGCGCTTTCGCCGATTGATCGTGGCTTGATCGAGCGCTCGCGTCGACTCGAAGCGCGCAACATGCTGCTTCTCGGCGCAACCGTCGGATCGCTCGCGTTTGCGCTGCTGTTCGGTTTCGCGTATTTCCTTGAGAAGGACGATCGTCAGAAGGCCATCGAAGCCGCGCGTCGCGAAGGCGCTGAGGGCGTTCGCGCAGAATTCAAGCGTTCAGAGCCAGTTGTTGTACCGCCACGTGCAGAGCTTCCCGCGATGCCCAACGATCCCGGAGCAAGTTCGAGTGGGAGCGGGAGCGCGTCGAAGCCACCCTCGAAGCAACCCTCGACGACACCCGCCACCGTTCCTTCAACAGCACCCGCGATTTCGCCGGCACCCGCGTTCAACTCGCAGCCCGCGCCGCGTCGCAACGGCGAGTGACGCGCGGCGGCCTCGCGCGAGAAGCTCGCGCATGCGCGATGCGCAGCGTGATGGCCTCACGCCGTCACGCCATCACGCCGTCACGCCATCACGGGGCAAGTTCGAAGAGCACCTTGCCATCGACCGTGCGCGCGATGAGTCGATTCGAAGCACCGAACGGCTCGACCCAATCTGCTCGCGCAAGTTGCGGGTTGAGCCAGCCCTTTGCGGCCCAATTCTGCAACATGGTCGGGTCGATCAGCGCGTGCGTGAAACCGCGCTGACGCAGCAGTGAACCCCACGTCGCGGGTGCATCGGGTGCGCGTTCCGCGACGATATCGATGGGGCCGTGATCCCACACCGTGGTCGCCGTGATCGGACGACGCATGTAGAACGGCGTTGAGAAACCGATCCCGACAATTCGCGCGTCAGGCGGAAGCAGGTAGTTCACCGCAAATGGTGACGCGACTTGCTGCAGAATCGCGTTGCGCGTTGCGGTGTCACCCTTCGCGTCCGCATCGGCGAGAAGTCGCGCCACAGCGTCGCCTGTTTGGACCGGAATCGAGCCGATCGAAAGTGAAGGCGCGCGAAGTCGTTCGCCATTCGATCCCATGCTTTTCGCCGGTTCGCGCAGGTAGTTCGCGATCGGTGCGATGGCGAGGAGCCCGGCGACCATCACAGCGAGTGTCGCGGGCACCGCGTCTTCACGCGAAGAATCCGAGCGACGACTGAAGAGCCGAGCAGCAAACGCCACGAATCCAGCGACCCCAATCGAAAGCGGTACAGCGGTCGTGATGAGAAAGCGACTTTTGAGATGCGTGAGAAGAAGCCACGCGATGAGCACCGTCGCGATCGCGGCGAGCCCGGCGCGCGCGGCACGTGCGGTATTCGAAGCGCCTGAGTTTGAAGCCTGCAAACTCGAAGTCTGCGCATGTGAATTCCCACGGCGCACAGCGAGCGCGATGAGACCAATCAGGCCCAAGATCGGTAATCCGCTCCACTGCGGAAAGAGTTCCGCCGCGCCGTCGACGCGCGACGCGAATCCGTAGCCAGCCCACTCGCTCCAAAGCAACGGAAGGCGCTCGAAGAACGGTCGATCCGGGCTATGCGCCGACGCGAAAATCGCATGCTGTTCGGCGCTCCACGGGCCGAGCCCGAAAATCCCGCTCGCAAACGGAAACACGGGGTTCTCGTACGTGAGCCAATTCCGCACAAGCCAGGGCGCAAGCACGATCAATCCAACCGCGGCCGCGAGTGGAACATGGCGTACCACGCGCGGTGAAACTTCGATGAGCGCAATGACGGCGAGCGGAAGCGCCGTGAAGAAGAACGCGGTCGGTTTTGCGCCCGTCGCGCTTGCGGCGATCAGCGCGAGAAGCGTGATACCTCGCCAATCGAGCGTGCGTGGCGAGGGCTCCTCGCGCGCGGCGGTGCGACCGGAGACGCGCCGAGCAGAGACGACGAGCAGCCATCCACCTGCGAGCGCGACCACTGGAACGATGTCGTTGTACGCGAGGGTTCCAACGACCACGAGCCACGGTGTTGCAAGAAACGCGATCGATGCGACCCACACGATCGTCGGGTTGGAGAGCGTCGATGTTGAGTTGCTGGTCGACTCTGTGGCCTCGCCCAAGATGTGGCGCGCGAGCCGCGCCACGACGAATGCGCCCAAGAGCGTCGCAATCGCCGCCCACCACTGGCAGGCGATCGCCGCCGAAATCTGATCGCCGCGAAGTACGATGAGATGTGCGAACGCCGCCTCGACGAACGAGGGGAGTGCGGAATACACGTTTCCTTCTACGGGCCAAACGGAACTCCCTGGCTGCGTCCACGCGATCGCAAGCGGAAGGTGGTAACTCTGCGCGTCGTAGCCACCGAACTCGCTCGACCAGAGCCAACCAGGTGCCGCCGTCGCCGCGACGAGAAGCAGCGCGGCGAGCACGGCATACATGCCGATGAAGGCGACACGAATGAGGAAGGGGGGGCGCTCTATGCTTGCATCCGTGAGCACCAACGGGGCCTGCCGCAGCGTGCGAATCCCGGCGAAGACTCCAGCGGCGGGCAACACCCACGCGAGGAGCCCGCGCGCAACCATGAGCCCACCGAGCGTGCCGATCAGAGCGTCGAGCGCAAGCATGGCGGCGAGACCAACTGGAATCGCCAACGCGATGGTGTCGGCCGACGTGTGATCACGCGAAGCGTCGTGTGGATGCGCCTCGCGCTTCGACGCTTCCGCCCAACGGACAAGCGGAAGCCCGAAACCGATCGCGCCCGCCCACCAAAGCACCGCGACCGACCCATTCGCCCACGCGTCGGAAAGGAACGGAATCAGGAGATTCGTGCCCGAGTCGCCGGTCAGTCCGGTCAACCACACGAGTGCGGCGGCGAATGCGAGAAGTCCCGCGAGGGACGTGACGAGAAGGGGCCGGGAGAAAGTCGGCATCCAAGCAGTATCGGCGCGCGTCGCGTCGCGGGGCGAATCGCGTCGCGGGGCCGAGCCGCGTCGCGGGGCGAGTCGCCCCAAGACGTCCAGTTGGTACGCGGGTTGCCTTCTGACGAGCGGACAGGAGGTCCACCCCCCATGGAACGCGCTCAAACCCCGCTTTCCGCACATCGAAACGCAATCCTTGCCCAGTCCGCGGTTGGATCCGTGGTTCGATGCGCGATTCTCGCCGCTCTGCGAAGCGCATTTCTTGCGGATCGCCGGTCCAGATGCGGAATGACGATGGCACGCGCGTCGCGCGTTTCCTCCGTTTCCCGCGCGTCCCTCGCGACGCTCGTCGCCCTACTCGCCGCACTCTTCACCGCGCTGGTCACGACCTCGGTGGCTCGCGCCGGCGACCTCCAAGAGTACGTCCGCCTGAAGGGCTACGAAGGGAACCGTCTCGTCGGGATCGGGCTTGTCTACGGACTCAATAAGACCGGCGATAGCCTCAAGGATTCGACGATCACGGCGCAGCCCTACGCGCAACTCCTCGCGAACGTCGGCAACATTCGGACCGACCTGCGCAGCCTCGCGAAGACGAAGTCAATCGCGCTCGTCTTCGTGTCGGTCGACATTCCCACCACTGGCGCCCGTTCCGACGACCGATTCGATGTCACGATCGGTACGCTCGGTACGGCGACGAGCCTTGAGGGCGGTCAACTCCTCACGAGCTTCCTCAAGAGTTCGGTTGTTCCGGCGAATCGCGCCGAGTGGATCCCGTACGCGACCGCCGACGGCATGATCGAAGTCGACCCAGAAACGCCGACCAAAGCAGTTGTTCGTGGTGGAGCGCGCATGGTGCGCGATATCACGCTCTCGCCCTTCGAAGGTGACACCGTCGCGCTTGTGCTTCAGCCGCAGTACGCAGGCTTGCCAACCGCAGCCGCCATCGCGGAGCTCGTGAACGAGGAGTTCTCGCTCTCAAGTTACAGCGATGTCGCGCGCGTCGAAGATCAAGGCACGATTCGCGTGCGAATTCCGCCCGAAGAGCGCGAAGATCCCTATGGCTTCGTCGCGCGGATGATGACGTTCAAGGTTCCTGGTGACCTCATCCGTACACCCGCGCGAGTCATCATCGATCGTGCGAACAAAGTGATTACGGTGGATGAACGCGTGGAGTTCCGGCCCGCGGCGGTGACTGCGGCCAATCTCCGCATCACCACTATTACGCCCGAGATTCAACCAACGCCCGAGCAGCCGCTCGCCGACACCGTCGCGTGGGCAGGCGTCGCCACGGGCGAATCGCAGCGACAGAGCATGAAGTTGCGCACGCTGATCGATGCGCTCAACGAGCTCGATGTTCCGTTTGAAACGCAAGTTGCGATTATCCATGCGTTGAAGCGGCAAAACGCACTGAAGGGAGAGATCCAGTGAGCATCTCGTCTCTCGGTGCTGCGCGCGATTCTTATCGCGCGGCGTTGCAGGCTTCGCGCCCGGAAACGTCCCTAGGTGGATCAACGGGTAGATCAACGGGTAGATCGACGGGTGGATCGTCAGGCGGATCGTCGCGTGCGGTGTCCGCTTCGGCGCTTGCACCCGATCTCGCGCTCGCGAACGCGGCGCGTGAAGGTTCGCCACGCGGGCTCGCACTCGAGGCTGCGCGCACGCTTGTCACTGAGGCGTTCGTGAAGCCGGTCTTCGCACAGATGCAAGAAGGTTCACTCGCCGCAGGGCCATTCAAGCCAGGCGTGGGTGAACGCCGTTTCCGTCCGCTTCTCGACGCTGCACTCGCGGGCAAGGTTGTGGAAGGGTCAAACTTTCAACTCGTCGAGCGACTTGCGGATCGCTTTGAGCGCGCGATGGATCCAAACGCAGCCGCGCGTGAAGTTGCGAACAGCCGTGTTCCGATCGATTCCTCTGCGCGTGCGTTCGCCGAAATCACGCCGCGTACACGCTGATTTTCTCGGGAATTTTCGCTGATTTCTTCCTGGTCGCTCTTTCTTCCTGATTCTCGAATCACAGCAACGCCATGCAAAACGCCACGAAGCCATTGCCGACCTCTCGACCAAACGCGACCCGCGTCGACGCGTCGGCGCTGCTCGCGGCGCTTCACGATGCACGTGCGCTCTACGTCGAACTCCTCGCGCTCGTGCGTACGCGTCGCGAAGCTGTTCGCGTCGCGGATCTCGCACGCTTCACGAAACTTGCCGATAGTGAATCGCGCATTCTCGCGCGGCTTTCTGAACTCGATCGCGTTCGCGTTGCGGAAGCGCGCGCCTTGGCGACGCGCATGGCGCTTCCGCCCGACGCAACACTCGCGGATATCGCTGCGCGATTGCCCGAGCCGACACGCGCGCAGATCGATCTTGCGCGCAGCGAACTCAAAGATGCACTCGAAACCGTGCGTCGTGAATCCTCCGTCCTGCGTCAAGCCGCCGAGAGACTTTCCGCTCACATGGCTGGCATTTTGCAGAGCGTGCATTCCGCGCTCACACACGCGAACGTCTATTCCCGCGGCGGCCGCATTGCGGTCGGCGCCAACGTGATGTCGAGTCTCGATATCCGCAGCTGAAAGCGAGTCTCCCATGTCGATCAACGGTGCACTTCAGATCGGACAGAGCGCGATTCTCGCGAGCCAAACGGCGATTCAAGTCGCGGGTAACAACCTCGCGAACGCGTCGACGCCAGGTTATCACCG
>JAIYCA010000336.1 GCA_027488265.1 Planctomycetaceae bacterium | reverse complement strand
CTTTTGCGAGCGCTCGCCGAACGAGAATGTCACCACTTTGCGATCGTCACTCGTCGTGGCGGTTCCCCACGATGCTTCAACCGAAAACTCTGGGCGATCGGGCGAAGCGATCGGCCGCTGCGTCAACTCTGCTTCTTCGCCGATCAAGTACATCCACGAGCCTTCGCTGCTCGCCGCGAGGATGCGACGTCGATCGGTGACAGAAACGTCCAGCCTCCCTGGCACGCGTTCAACTGCGTAAAACGTGTCGCCTGCCGCATCACCTTCGGGGAGATAGCGATAGAGCGAACGACCGAAGGTGCCGCATACCGCGTAGCGATTGCGCTGCACCTTGGCGATATCAAGCGCGCCACGCACGGGCACGGAGAGCGTGGCCCCGAGGCGGAACTTTGGCTGAGGCTTCGTTGGCTCACCGACCTTTTGCACTGCACTCGCACTTGATTCCGCGGATTCAAGCGCAGGCTCAAGCACGGGCTCGAGTTTCCACGTCGAAACCTCGAAGTCGTTGATCGCGAAGAAACGATCGTCGAAGGCGCGCACGGTGTGCACAACACCACGAAGACCACTCGACGAGATCTCGCGAAAATCGCGGCTCATCAAGCCAACTTGCGCTCCCTCTGAAGCCTGCAACAAGAACCCGTAACCGCCGCCCCACTCTTCTGGCATCGCAAAGAGTTTGTTTGCGGCGCCGAGGTAGTGCGCGTCCTCGAGTCGAAGGATGCGACGACCCACGCAGCCGACCGGACCACCGTCCGCGTCAACGATGCACTCGACGGTGCGTCCCGCGAGGAATGCAGTCGGGGGCGCGGGCGGAATCGGCTTCCCATCCTCGTCAAAGTGTTCACCGATCGCTTTCGCGTCGGTGAGTCGAATCGCGCCACCCACTCCGCCGACGTACGGCTCGCCCTTGACATCCGCCACCACGCGCGGCTCGAGCCCAAGTTCCGCAATGCCCCAGCGACGTTTCACCACAGGAATGCGCACGACGGTGATGTCGACTTCAACGACCTGATCGCCTTCGAGTACGACGTACAGCAACTTGCCAATGCGGACGAAGTCCTGCACGTGCCCAGTGGTTCCGCGCGGCGCGAGTTCGAGTTCTGTGAGTTTTGTACCGCTCTGCGCGTCGAGGAAGAGCATGCGGTTCGCGAACGCTTGGTACCAGATACCCGCATCGACCTCGGCCTTTCGATGCACTCCGCCGAAGCTGCTCACAACACGCATCGACTTTGGCACAGGCGGCAACTTCGCTTCGTCCTCGTCGATGACGGGAGTCCCGGGGGGCGCGGACGTGCAACCCGGGCTTGCCAACAGCGCGATCCAGCAGCCGAGGAGGGTGGAGCCAAGAAAGGTCGCGCGAACGAATCGAAGTGGTCGCAAACTTTGCCAAGCCATGGGGCGGTAGAGTACCCACCTGCCCCGATCTGGGCCTCCCAATGCAAACCTCCGGCTCCGAACGACTTTCCAAACTCCTCGCCCTCCACGCCGCCGAGCCCAACGACGGGTTTGTGCTGTACGGCCTCGCGCAGGAGTGCCAAAAGCTCGGGCAATTCGACGAAGCCATTCGCTGGTACGACCGCACCATCGAGGCTGATCCGAAGCAGTGCTACGCGTTCTTCCACAAGGCGAAAGCGCTCGAAGCCGCGAAGCGAACCAGCGAAATCCCCGCGGTTCTGCGGGCCGGACTCGCTCGCGCCCGCGCCGTCGGAGACTTCAAAGCGGCGAGTGAGATTCAGGGGTACCTCGACGAAATCGAATGATTCCTGTCGTTCATGAAGTGCGAGTCGCAAAGCTTGGAGAGATTCGTGTGACAGACGCAAACTCTGCGACGGGCAAGGCGCCGCGAGTCGATGAACGCGGGCACGAAGGAACAATGCAACGCAACGCGGCCAGCGCCGCAAGAAAGTGAGCGGTGATGGCGAAGACGACACGAGCAACGAAGTCGAAGAAAGTCGCGAAGAAGGCTTCCAAGAAGACCGCGAAGAAGACTGTGAAGAAGACGGCAGTAAAAGTCGCGAAGAAGGCTTCGAAGACGACCGCGAAGAAACTTGCAAAGCGTTCCACCGCGAAAGCCACCACAAAGGCAGCGAAGCCGGCGAAGAAGACTGCTCGAGCCACCGCTTCGACGAAGCGAATGCGCGCGACGTCGATTGCCGCGATCGCGCCCATCGGAAAGGGCGATGCGTCGGAAATCACCAAGTGGGAACTCATGATGGAAGACGGCACGAGCGCGGTCGTGAACGCGTCCGCTGCCCAATCGATCGGGCTTGGTGTGAATGGCGCATGGAACGCGTCGGTTGCAGCCAAACTCGCCGCTGCGGAAGACGACCAGCGCGCCTTCACCGCTGCGATGCAACTCCTCGCACGCGGGAAAACTGCTTGGACGAAAGCAACATTGCTGCAAAAACTCGGCGGTGACACGCGTGCGAAGCGCACCGTTGCCGCGCTCGTTGAGAGCGGATGGGTACGCTGAAGAACGACGCGCACGCACGCATGCACTCAACGAAAGCATTTCCCTTGACTGGATTGAATCAACACGGCCTTCCTTCGGGATATCCCCACCGCCCCGAGGATGAAACAACTCCGCGCGAACTCGCTCAACTCTTGCGCGATGCGAGCGCCTCGCGTCCCTTCATCCTCGACGTGCGCACGCAGCCCGAGTGGGACATCTGCCGACTCGAACACGCGCGTCTGGTTCCGCTGCAAGAATTGGAAGCGCGGCTCGATGAACTCAAAGCAGAACTCGACGACGACTTGAATCGCCGCGTGGTTGTGCACTGTCATCACGGACGCCGAAGCCTCACCGCCACGTACATGCTGCGCGCGGCGGGTTTCACAAACGTTACGAGTCTCGCGGGGGGAATTCACCTTTGGTCGCTCGACATCGATCCGAGTGTGCCAACCTACTAGGGCGCCGACCTACGAGTGTGATTACAGCGAGCGACTGCGGGTTGATCAGGAAGGTTCGAACGCGATGCTTTGGCAACGACTCATCACTGGCCCGCTTCTGATCGCGATGATTCTGGCCGTCGTTTGGTTCGACGCGTCGCTCGATGCATGGTCTGCTGCACGCGGATTGCCACCTGGGCTGCTGCTCTTCACTTTTGCGTGCGTCCTCGCACTCCTGATCGCGCGCGAAATCGTTGCGTTCTTGCGCGGTGCTGGTCTCACAGCGAGCCTCTTTGCAGCGTCGATCGCGGCACTTCTCGGCCTCGTTGGCACTTCGTTGAGCGCACTCGTCCCAACGGGCGTCGGCGTTTCGGGCATGCTCTCGACGGCGCTCGCCGCGATGCTTGTGACGGCACTCTTGCGCATGGCTCGGGAGCGTGATCCGAAGGGCGCGCTCGCACTCGCGGGCGGCACGCTTCTCGCAGGGATCTATGGCGGAGTGTTGCTGGGATTCTGGATGCTCGTCCGTCTTGAGCACTCGCCGTGGATTCTCGTCGGCGCGATTCTCACCACAAAGTCGTGCGACATCGGTGCGTACTTCACCGGCATGTCCATCGGCCGCCACAAGATGATCCCTTGGCTGTCACCAAAGAAAACGTGGGAAGGCCTCGCAGGCGGCATCATCGTCGCCACCGCTGTCGGCGCAGGACTCGCGCACCTTTCCGCGCGCTGCGAATCGCCCTCCGATCAGATTCCGATGTGGGTCGGCGCACTCGGTGGCGCGCTCGTTGCGGTCGTTGGCCAAGCGGGTGACCTCGCAGAGAGCGCGTTCAAACGCGACTCCGGCCTCAAAGATTCTGGTCGCATACTGCCGGGAATGGGCGGGGTGCTCGATGTGCTCGATAGCCCGCTTTTCACCGGCCCCGTGGT
>JAIYCA010000268.1 GCA_027488265.1 Planctomycetaceae bacterium | reverse complement strand
GCGACCATCGTGGCGCGCGATGATGCTCACCGCGCTCCTCAAGACGAAGGCGAAGGCGAGAGCGAGGGCGAGTGCGAGTGCGAACCCGAAGGCCGCCGACGCAATCGTCAAGGCGTCGCGCGCCGAGACCAAGATGCACCTGGCCAAGATGCGGTAAGGTCAAGATGCGCCGACGCCTCGCCGCGCGTTCAGTTGCCCGAGCCGCTGAGGATCCGCACCGACGAGAGCCGGCCTGCGCTGGTCTCGCGGTACTGCGTGATCGGATCGTCGGCGAACAGCGTGATGAACCCATCGCTCGGAGCAACGGCGCGGCCCAGCGGGTCGTGCAAAGCCCACTGCGGAACGCCGTTGATCGCCAGCGAGATGACATTCGTCGAACCATCGCGACGCAGCGCCATCCGCACCGGGGTTCCGACCGGAATGGTCGCCGCGCTCATCGGACCTGGGGGCGGCATCATGAAGAACGCGCCTTCGGTGGTGATCAAGCGGTACAAGCCTGCGTCGACGGCGAGATTGCTGAAGTCGACCAGCTTGGCGCCGACGAAGTCGAACCCGCCCGTCAGCACGAAGTCCATCTCGATCGTGTAGTCGCTGAGGTCGAGACCCGCGACCGGGATCCGCAGCCCCTGCTGTGGCCCAAACACGTACGCGCCGTTCTTGACGGAGCCACCCATCGAGATGGCGGCGACTCCGCTGCCAACCGAATCGCCGTAGCCCTTGTCGAAGGTGTACTCGCGGACGAGCGACTGGGTGCCTCCCAGCAGGCAATCGGGAACGACATCGAGCGACGGCGCGACGGTGCCCCAGGAGTTCAGCACATAGCCGAGGTCGTCTCCGTCCACGACGCCGTCCTGCGTTGCATCCCAGAAGCCCATCGAGCCCCACTCGGAGAACAACCCCGCGATGTCCATGCCATCGACCACACCGTCGAGGTTGCCGTCGGCGGGCGACTTGGGCTCGGAGAGCAGCAGTCGCACGAGTTCGGTCTTGAGCGCCTGGTACTCGGCCTGCGCGGCGGGCGGCAGGGTCTCGCTCAGCGGGTCCCACACGCCGACGTCGCCGTCGTTGCCCTCGATCCCGGGCTGGAGCGGCGGCACCGGCTCCGCGAGCAGGTACAGCCGGACTTCGCAATCGTTGGGCTCGAGGCAGGTTGGCAACTGCCTCACCACGAGCTTCCACTGACCGCGCCGCACGCCGTACTGCGCAAGCACCGGCGGCGAGATGGCCGTCGCGCCCTTCGGACACTGGTCCGCCATGTCCGGCGGCAGGAAGCAGTAGTTGGTCCCACCGCACTCGACGACCGCGTTCGAGGGGTCCGTCGTCAGCAGGTCGCAGTAGTTCGTGATCGGGTACGGGGCGGAGTCCGCGCCTCCCAGCCAGCATCCGCCGTTGGCGGCGCACAGCTCGGGGCTCGTGATGAGACCGTCGATGACCGTGTTGCCCGTCACGCACGGACCGACGGTGTTCGCGGGGAACACGCCCTGGCGATACAGCGCGAAGTTGAACTCGCGGATCGCGCCCTGCGCGGGATTGGTGAGGAATGGCATCATCGGCACGCTGTCGATGCGGCGCGAAGGCGTCTCCACCGCGGTCCAGTCGACGCCCGCCGTCTCGCAGAGCAGGCCGAAGAGGTCCACGATCGACACGGTCTCGTCGACCGCGCGGCCAGGCGCGGCAACCTGCGGTCCCGCGATGATGCAGGGCGAGCGCACGCCGGTCTCGTAGACCGTCTGCTTGGCTCGGGTGATCGAGAACGGCGGCAACACGTTGAAAGCCAGTGTTCCGTTGTCGTTGACGACCAGGATCATGGTGTTCGCGGCGACGAGGTCGCCAAGCACGAACGAGCCGTTGACGCGGCTGCCGAGGCCGAGATCGACCAGCATGTCGCCGATCGACGCGTCGACCGACTCGGCCATGAGCCGGTACTGGTTCCGAAAGGCAAGCCCCGTGAACGCACAGGACAGATCGCTTGCGGCAGGACCCGTCAGCGACGGCGGCGGCGGCTGGATGGGCGTGTGGGCCGACGAGTGCGTCGAGAAGGCGAGCCACGGCTTGCCGGCCGTGCGCGCCTGTGCGACCCACTCGGCGCTCCGACGGCTGATGAAGCTCGTGAGGTACTCCCGCTGCGGCAGACTTGAGCGCTCGGCCGAGGTCGGCGTGGTGGTGGTACGCGGCCAGACGTAGTACGCGTTGGTCCGCGTGAAGTCGACCGCAGAGCAGGATCCCTCGGCGCAGGTCGCGGCAAGCGTTCCGTCCGCCTTCAGGAGCGGCGTCGCGCCCATCGCCATCGCCTGCAGCGGATGGACATTCTCCACGCAGGATCCATCGGGGAAGCACGCCGCGCCGCGCACATTGATCCCGCCGATCGTGCCGCAGTCGTAGGTGCCGTCGGGCGCTTGGCCGCCGAGCGTCATGTCGACCGACGGCGGGAGATCCCAGTAGCCCTCGTAGAAGTCGAGTCCAAGCGTCGAGTGAGGCGCCTCGAACCCGTAGCCCGGCGGCGTGTTGGCCTCCCCGCCGCCGAGGTGGTACTTGCCGAGCATGCCCGACGTGTACCCCGCCGTCTTGAGCAACTTGGGTACGGTGACCTCCGACGGATGCAGCTGGTTCGCCGGGATCATCGGGTCGGTGATCGCCGTCACGACGCCCGTGCGGAAGCCATGGCGGCCGGTGAGCATCGCCGCGCGCGAGGGCGAGCACTCGGGCGTCGCCCAGAAGTTGCGGAAACTGACGCCCTTCGAGGCGATCTCCGCGAGCACGGGCATCGACGGCGCCTCGGGTGCCGCGTTCCAGTTGAACGGCGGGAACGACATCTGGTCGATGCCGAGGTCGTCGAGCACGATCACGAGAATGTTCGGCGGGGAAGCGGCGCCACCAGACGCGGCCGGCGCTGCAGGCGACGCCAGAACAGAGGCCGCAGTCAATGCAGCCGAGACAACAATGCCGGAGTTCCGGACGATGCGCATGGAGTTCACGGAGCGATAGCCTTTCGTAGTCGGCGATGGACGGATCGACGCTTCGACGGCGAAAGATGCGACCGAAACCGCGCCTTGCCAAGCACGCGTGGTGAGAAGGTCGAAGAACACCCAGTTCGCGTTCGGCAGTCGCACGTCCACGCGACGGGCTGCTGTTCGC
Source organism: Planctomycetaceae bacterium (assembly GCA_027488265.1). GTDB lineage: Bacteria > Planctomycetota > Phycisphaerae > Phycisphaerales > SM1A02 > QWPT01. The sequence goes on along the minus strand of JAIYCA010000268.1, from coordinate 2,247 downwards.
GACCGCAGGCGCAGACTCCGCGCGCGTCGGCGAACATCGAGGCTCACCCGCCCGTGTGGATCCGCGCCGAGAGTTGGGCGCGGTTCTTCACGCCGAGCTTCCGATAGATACGCCGCGTGTACTCGACGACCGTGTGCTTGGAGATTCCCAGCTCCTCCGCGAACGAATCCCGTGACTTCCCACGAGCGAGGCCGCGGGCGATCTCCGCCTCGCGGACGGTCAGCGCCTGCGACCAATCTGCCGCGATCGCCTTCACAACACTCGTCGCGGCCTGCTGCCCGATGATCTGCAGGTTCGGAAGAGGCAGCACCCCGTGCAGCAGCGGATCGACGCTCACGCTCACATGATGACTGCAGTGGTGGTCCGCCGTGATCGGGGCACCCTTGAAGCGATCGCCCGCGCGCGCGAAGAAGCGCGTGAGCCCCTGCAGGAGATCCCACAGCTCCTTGATCTCCGCTTCGTTGAACGAACCTGCATGCATGCTCGTCCACGCAAAATCTTGAACGCCGCGCGTCGCCTCCGGCTTGATCTTGCCTGCGATCTCAGCGCGTCGGCGCTGGTCGAACACCGCGTCAAGCTGCTGAAGCAGTGCCTGGTCAACGGGATCGCCGACCCGATATTGCACAACAATCGCGGGGCAGCTCACCACCCAGCCAAATCCGCGCTTTCCGTTCGTCGCCCGCCGACGAGCGACCAAGGCGATTCGCTCAAATGCATCGAGCGCGGCCTGCACCACGGCGCGGGGCGATCCCGAGGCTTTCGCCAGTTCGTCTGCCGACACAGGGCGGTCGATACGGCGCAGCAGCTCCCAGATCACGAGATATGAAGTTCCCCCGAGCGCTTCAAGTACACCGGCTGCACGGATATCGAGGGGATGGCGCGCCGATGTCTGCATTCGGGCATGGTGCCATTGAGCGGAGCGAAGGTGTCTGAGAATCTCGACAATCTTCGTTTTCGCGCTGCGGGGCGCAGGGACGAAGCAGAGACTCACTGCGTCATCGGTCGCATGAAGTCGCATGAAGTCGCATGAACATGCGTCGCAATCAGTGAATATGGCGTGTATGTAGCCTTTCACGTTTCGTTTACGAGAGTTCCATGCGATAGTCGTGCGGAATTCAAACTGCCACACGCCGATCGTCCCGGCGCGTGCTGCACCTCTTGACCGAATCACACCGTGCCGCATTCCGTGCGCGGGGAATCGCTTGCGCGGAAAGAACACTCATGCTCGGATCCAACATCGCCAAAGTCTCGTTCACGGTTTCGCTTCTTGCATCAGCGGCCGCACTCGCGGCTGAGGGTGCGAGAATCAACAGCGCAAAGACCGACAGCAGCACCACCGCGGCGCAGACGCAGCACGTCGCCAAGCCGACTGCTCGCGAAGTCGCCTCGGCACCTGACACGGCAGGCAAGCGACCCAACGCAGCGCGATCACTCGGCACTCCTGCCAAGCCCAACATCTTGTTCGTCATCATCGACGACACCGGAGCGGACTCGCTCTCGCGCTGGAATCCCGTGGGCGTTGAGCTTCCGAGGACGCCCGTGATCGATTCGCTCTGCGACCAAGGCGTGCGCTTCAGCAACGTCTGGTCGATGCCGCAGTGCTCGCCGTCGCGCGTGGCGATGATGACGGGCCGCTACCCGTTCCGGACGGGCGTGATGAACGCCTGCCTGCAGACGGCGCCGCCTCGCTCGCAGGCCTCTCCCTACGAGTTCACGCTGCCGAGGCTGCTCTCGACGGCCGGCTACGCGTCGGGCTACGTCGGCAAGTTCCACCTCGGTGATCCTGCGCTCAATCCCGAGGGCGACAGCTACGCGAACGGCCTGGGCTTCCCCCATTTCAACGGAACACCGCTCGGCGGGCCATCCCCCATCGACACCACGATCGCCGGGCAGATCGCGCCGCCGGCCGAGGGACAACCGCCGCTCTACTCCTGCGGCTTCCCCGTCGACATCTCGACGAACGCGCCCGCGTTGTGCGCGTGCGGATTCCCCGACCAGACCTGGATCGATGGTTTCGACGCACTGGATTGCCTCGCCGTCGGCGGCGTTCCGCTCGTCGATGCTTCGGGCTTTCCCCTGACCACGGGCTCTGCTGCGGCGGTCGCGCGCGTCGACTTCACGATCGACAACGGGTTCTTCGTCAACGACCGCGTGCTCGCCCTTGAAGGCCAGAAGCCCGTGTTTTCGACCGAACGCAGGTATTCGCCGAGCAGCGACGTCGACCACGCGCTCGCATGGATCGACGCG
>JAIYCA010000161.1 GCA_027488265.1 Planctomycetaceae bacterium | reverse complement strand
TTGCTGCCATTGCAGGCTGGGTCTTCCCGGGCCTCGGGCACATCGTGAATGGCAACGTTCGCCGAGGGATCGCCGCGATGGCAGGCGTCCTTCTCCTCTTCGTGACGGGTTTGCTTGTCGGCGGCGTCGATGCGGTCGACCGGAAAGAAGACGGGCTCTGGTTCATCGGGCAAGCTGCCTGCGGGCCGATCACCTTTGCGGCTGATTGGGCGAACACCGCGTTCCTCAAGTCGGGTTCCGCAGCGCCGATGATCCCACTGCCACCGTCCGTCCTGAATCAAGCGCCACAAGCGAGCGCCTTCAAAGGCCTCGCGCACGCCAATGAGTTCGGCACGTTTCTCGCGTTTCTCGCGGGGCTCATGAATGCGTGCGTCATTCTCGATGCGCTCGTACGCGCCCCGCGGAGCGATCGCGCGACTGAAAGCGCGATGCGCGGCCGACGCGCCGACGACGCGAGCTCTACGGTGACTGCGGGAGGTGCGGCGTGAGTCTCTTTGCGATCGCTTCCGATGCTGCCGCGAGCGTTTCCCCCATTCTGGCGTGGAAACCCTTCCTCCAACCCGCGCCGAACGCGCAGCATTGGTGGTGGCTGCTCCTCATTCCGATGGCGATGGGCGTTTCGCTTGCCTACAAGGCGATTCGTGTCGAAGACCTCGGTCAACTTCCGCGCGAAACGCTGCGTATGGCCGCGCAAATCGTGTTCGGCATGATCGGCCTCGCGGTCGCGCTTTACGTGCTCGTGGTCTTGATTTTGCCGTATCTGCCGGCGGAGTGAGTGCTCACGTCGCACGGCGCGTGACGCGCGCAACAACCGTCAGCACCACAGACGCCGCCGCGGCATACATGGCGACATTCGCCAGCGCACCAACCCAAACGATGCGCCGCTCTTCCGGCGCCCCGCCTCGTCCGCCCGTGAGAACGCTCTCCGCCGCGTGACTGATGCTTGTGTTGCCATCATCGAGTTCGGCGTGGATCGGAAAGTTGCGTTTTGTCGTCGTCACCGTCCAACGGAACGCGACCGTCGGGAGCGGCCAACCCGAAGCAAGCGTCCCGATGCGAAGAAATTGGACGTCGGGATAGGGCGGCGGCGGTGGTTCGGCCCAACGTGGGAGATCGCCGTCGGTGAGCGGCGTCGTCATACGTGTTGGGGAGAGTTGTAGATTCGACCACGCGAGCCCAAACGCCTCGTCGCGCGCGTTGACCCACGCGTACTCGCCGCGGTAAATCTGTCGAATCTGCGCACCCCTGCCGCGATCGACCTTCTGCAGTGGAAGGTAGGTCATCAACGCCGTCGCGATGACCCCAAACACGACGGCCGAAGCGACGTGCAGGCCGAGCAAAGTGGTGGCGCGTGGAAGCGGCGTCGACATGGCGCGCATTCTGCGATACTTCCGGCGTGACTGCATCGCAACGTGCCTCAAACGACTCTTCCGCGAACAACCCCGCCTTTCCCGCTTCGCTCCACCGACTCGTGCTGCGCGGGATCTCTGAGATGGGTTTCACGGCCCCGACGCCGATCCAAGCGGCGTTCATTCCGGAGGTTCTTGCGGCGGGCGAAACGGCTGGGGTCAGCGAAGCCGCGCCCACGCGCGATTTCGTTGGTCTTGCACCAACCGGTACGGGCAAGACGCTCGCCTACGGCATTCCCCTTGCAGACATTTTGCTTCGACATAAGCCTGTCGAGACCGGCGGTCGCCGCCGCGACCCACGCACCCGATTGCGCGCGCTCGTACTTGTGCCGACGCGCGAACTTGCGCAACAAGTTGCCGAAGAAATTCGCACGCTCGTACGTGGTTCGCTCCTCAAAGTGGTTGCTGTCTACGGCAAAGTCGCGCTCGCGCCTCAAGCGGACGCGATCAAGCGCGGCGTCGACATCGTTGTTGCGACGCCTGGCCGCGCGCGCGAGTTGATCGAAGAAGACGCGATGACCCTCGCGCACCTCATGTATGTCGTCTGCGACGAAGCCGACCGCATGCTCGACATGGGCTTTTTGCCGCAAGTTGAGTGGGTTCTCTCGCGAGCACCAGAAGGTCGCGCGAAGTGGTTACTCTCGGCGACGCTTCCGCGTCAAGTTGAAGATCTCGTGCACAAGCGGCTCGCGAAGCCGCGCAAAATCGAAGTCGGCGTACGCAATGCCGCCGCCGCGCACCTCACGCACCAACGCGTGCTCCTCAACGAAGAGGAGAAAGTGCCGACGCTCCTTTCGATTCTCGCCGCAGAGGATTTGCGGCGCGGCATCGTTGTCTACTGCGCGTCGCGCCGACGAACAGGTTGGGTTGCCGGAGCGCTGCGTCGACATGATGTTTCGACCGCGGTGGTCCACGGCGATCGCTCGCAGTTGCAGCGTGAAAAGGCACTTGAAACCTTCGCGCACGGCCGTTGTCGCGTGCTCGTCGCAACCGACGTCGCCGCGCGTGGTTTGCACGTGCCGGGCATTCGTCTCGTCGTCAACTACGACGTCCCAATGTCGCCCGAGGAGTGGATTCACCGCGTTGGTCGCGCGGGTCACGGCGGCGGCGAAGGCTCGAGCATCACCTTCGTCGCGCCAGAAGAGCGCATGCGTTGGGACTCTGTCATCACGCTCGCGAATCCGACGTGGGAAACCGTGCCCGTCCCCGAGAACATCGAAACCTTTATGCGCGACACCGATCGCGTGCGACTCGGGCGAAAGAAGCTCGAAGAAGCGAAGGTGATCGAAGCGTTCAACGCGAAAGAGCGCGCGGAAAAGGAAAAAGCGAAGCGCCTCAAGGAAGCCGCCCGCAAGCGCAAGATGCGCGCGCCGCGACACGATTCCAAGCAATTCCGCGGCACGAAAGCCAATTCGCCGATCGAGAAAGACGTTCGACGCGGTGGAGGCGTGAAGCGTCGCGAGGGTTGAGACGCCGCGAGGGCTGAAGTCCGCGCGCTGGAATCTACGAAACGCGTTTACGCGCGGCGTTCGCGCAGGATCATGCGGAACGCGAGCGAGCGAATCTCACGACCGTGTCGCAAGAGCATGCGACGGCGCACCGCGCGGAGCCCAGGCACGGTCATCGTGTTCTGCTGGATGCTCGCGAAGAGCGAGAAGTCGAGCGCGGCAGAGCGCACCCAATCGATATCCCGCTCGTAACCGCTCACCGCGAGTGCGCCGGTTTCATCGATGAATCGACGCAAACGTCGCTGGCTCACGCCGAGCGTTTGGCAGCAGCCGAAGTGAATGACGCGGCCTTGGCACTTGCCGCGCAGCGAATCTTCGAGCGCATCGAGCGAAACGCGCGCGGTGCGACGACGGAGATCGCCGAACTGCACTTCACCCTCGATGCCGTGGAACGCGAGATAGAGAATCGGCAGATCGTCGTGGCGTCGCTGCGTCCACTTCTTGAGGTAGTAATCGAGCGCGTCGAGCGTGACGACGTTGCGGTGGACAAACGGCACCGAGAGCGGCGAACTCTTCAAAAGCGCAAGCATTGGCTCGACCGACGGCGACGAGCGCACTTCGGACCAATCGGTCTCGAGGCAGAAGATGCCGCGCACTTTGGTGCGTGCGTGGGCGAGTGTGTAGTCGGTGAGTTGCATGACGGGTCCCTCAATCTCGATGTTGCTCGCTCGTGCTTGGAATCGCGTTTTTTGCGTGAAATCAGTCGTGGCCGCAGCCTGCTCGTCGCCAATCGTTCGGTCACCTGACGGCTCTGAGCACGCGATCGACGCGACATCAAAAGACGTCAGGTATCACCCTGCGTGTCATTCCCTTGGAGGCAATCTGTCGGAGCGCGACATTGTTGCCGCGGCCGCACTCTCCCGCGGGAAATTCACGTGAAACTCTCGTGTTTCAGCGACTTTCCCGCGTTTGCGAGAACAGCGAAAACGGGCAAAGCCCGTCTGCGGCTCCTAGCGCAGTTCTTCTCTCCCCCGCGACGGAGAAACGGGTCTTTCAAGCGTCCGAAAATGCGTCGGCGCGGCCTGCCAGCAACAAGGCGCTGGGCTTATGCACGACCGTTCCACATGCGAATCACCCGAGTTTCCCGCTCAAACCCGAGGATCGAGACGGTGCCGGTTTCGAGATAGAAGCGTTCGCCATCTTCGGGGGCGAGCCGGAGCCACGTCGCCGCGAGGACGCGCAGCATGTGGCCGTGGCTAAAAAGCGCGACATCGCCCGGCACCGCAAGCGCACGGTCGATGACGTGGCGCGCGCGCGCCGCGACGTCTTCCACCGTTTCGCCATTGGGCACACCATCTTGGAAGAGGTTCCACGATGGGTCGGTCTCGCGAATCGTGGCCGTGGTCCGGCCTTCGTAATCGCCGTAATCCCATTCGCGAAGTTCGTCGACCTGAAGGGCGTTTGGGAGCAGGCCCGCGAGTTCGCAAGTACGAACCGCTCGCGTGCGCGGGCTCGTGAGCACGAGTCCGAAGGGGTGCTGCGCGAAGACCGGCGCAAGCAGCGCGGCGCGGCGTTCACCTTCTGCGGTCAGCGGAATGTCGGTGCGTGACGTGTGCCGCCCGCTCAAACTCCACTCGGTCTCGCCGTGACGAATCAGGAAGAGACGCTTGGCGTTGTTTGGAGTGTGTGAGGCGTCGAGCGCCCCCGAGGTTGAAGCGTGGGTGGGCGCGGGTTCGTTCGGAGCGGAGGAGGCCGAGTTCGACATCGGCGGCGAGGATACGGGCGACGCGAGTGAGCCGCTCCCGATGGCCGGCCTGCGAAAAGTGCGAAGGTCCGTGAACCTCCGCAAGGAGTCAGTTTCTCCGTATCATCGCCCCCCATGCAAGGCGCTGCGACCGTTTCCGATGCTCCCGTTGTTCGTGTTGGCGAAGCTACGACCCGTGACTATGCCGTCACGGCGAGCACGGTTGTCTTCCGCGTGTTGCGCGAAGAACTCTGCGTCGGTCTGCCGCGCGTGGAATCGGGCGCGGGACTGCGGCGCACCGTGCCATGCGCACGCCCAGACGCGCTTGCGCTCGATGCTGGTCTCGATGCTGCAGCACGCTTCGCTGCCAGCAAGTGTGTGCCGATTGCGGACATCGTGCGCGTCGGCTCTGCAGGAGTTCGGGTCATCGCGAATTCCGACAGTACGACCACGATGCACATCGTCTCATGGGCAATTGCGCGGCCGCTTGCGTCCCAGAGCGGCGCCGCCAAATCGGTGGAAGCGGAAGAGCATTTCGTGCCACTTTCCGCACTCCCGACACTTGATGCGAGTGCGCGCACGATTCTCTCGTGTGCATTTGATGCGTTCCTCGATGTCACGCTTGCCGACGCTCTCACGCGTCGACTTCTCCCCCGTCACGTGCTCTTCCGAAAGACGGACGGGTTTAACGGTCGAAGCCCGTTCGAACAGGCACTTGGTGCAGGGGCTTCGCCTGAGCCGAGCGAGCCAGAGATTCCGCTGTTCGTTGGACTGCTCCCCGACCCGTTCCCGCTCTCGGCGCTGCGCGAACTCTACGAGCGCTTGCTCGGCGCGCCGCTTGATCGCGGAAACTTCCGGCGCCAGTTCCATGACGTGATCGAGAGCGGCCCGATTAAGGCGCTCCCAATTTTCGAACGCGGTGTTCCGCATCGCGCGGGCCAACTCTTCACCTTCGACCGAGCCGCGTGGACGCGCTTCGCCGCGAAGTGATCCCCATCTGAGGGACCCCGACGAAGGAAACTCGTCTCAGGAACTTCGGGTTTGCCGATTTCGGCGCTGCACGTCGCCAGACGCGTGCGTGAACGCAAAGATTGATCCCCGGACTAATCCACGGACTAATCCACGGACTAATCCACGGACTAATCCACGGACTAATCCACGGACTGATCCACGGACTGATCCACACGTTCGTCCACGGGTCCATCACAAGTGAGTGCAATGAATAAGGGGTCCGGCGGAAACGCGCGAGGAGATGCGCGAGAGCTGCCTCCTATCCAAGGCGTAGATCGGTTACGCCCTGAACAGTCGTCTACGAGGTGTGCGGGTGAGACCTTTCGGTCTTTTCTTCCAAGCGTCGATGCAAGCGAGTCTTGCGACTCTTTGAATGTCGCCTAGCCATCAACCACACGGCTCCAAAATCCGCCGGACCCCTAGGTGGTGGAATCCGATTTCGTTCTGTCCGATCTTGCAGACCAGACACTGAAGATACGCGTGATTCTGCAATTGGTTCGCAGTTCTTTGTCGTAATCACACGAGTTCTTCTTGCCATTCCTCGATTGGCCTCGTCAGCCGTCGATCCCGTACGCTGCCAGCGCCCAAACATCGACGCGCGCGGCACTTGTACCTTTTTGCACAGCTTTGCCGAGGGCCGCAACGGGTCGTAGAAGTTCGCCCTGCTTCATACTGGTTCGCCAAGAGTCTTCCCAGCGAGCCACGAGTCTTCCCAGCGAGCCACGAGTCTTCCCAGCGAGTCACGAGTCTTCGCGGCAAATCACCAGCCTTCGCAGCAATTCTTGACGCCGCCATGAACTCCGCCTCCACGCTCCCTGCACTCTCCTGCGACGGTCGCGTAGCGACGATTTCGCTCAGCCACGCCGCGAAGCGAAACGCACTCGATGCGGATGCGATTCGCGCCTTGGAAGAACGCCTAGTCGAAGCGCGCGGGGCGGTTGATGCGCGGTGTTCCGACGTCGTCATCCTTCGCGGCGAGGGTGCGCATTTCTGCGCAGGATTCGATCTCGCTCGCTGCGCCGAAGAACCTCGGCGTGTCGAAGAGTTGCTCGTCGGACTTTCCGCGTGCGTCGCGCATCTGCGCGCGATCGATGCGCCTGTCGTCGCGCGAGTCCAAGGCGCGGCACTTGCCGGTGGATGTGCGCTTCTGACAGGTTGTGACTTTGTCGTCGCCGCGCACGACGCCCAACTCGGTTACCCCGTTCATCGCATCGGTATCTCACCTGCCGTGAGCATTCCGACGCTGCTCTCACGAATGGGACCAGCTGCGCGCGAACTCGCGCTCTCAAACGACATCATTGATGGACAGGCTGCCTTCGTACGAGGTTTGGCAACTCATGCGGTTGCACGCGAGATGCTTGATGCGGAAGTCGACGCACTTGTCGCGCGACTTCTTGCGAAAGGGCCGCTCGCCATGCGCGAAACGAAGCGCTGGATGCGTGCAATCGAGGAGCGCGGCGCGGGTGATTTGGGCCCCGCGCGTGTGCGCGATGCGGCGGCCATGATCGAAGCGCGAGATGCGAGCGTCGCACTTGGCGTGGGCGAGGAGTTTGCCACAATGTTGCGCGCGTTTTGGGCAGCGAAGTCAGCGAGGACATGAATGGCGCTGCGCACGATTCAACGCAAGTTGCGTGAAATTGATCGCCACTCGCGACGCGTCGAGCGCAATGCGTTTGATCGCGCGCAAAGCGTCGCATTCGTGCTCGCGCTTCTTGTCAGTCCGTTCGTGGTCTTGATGATGGAGCGGGTGCGCGTGGTCGATGAGGCGACGCCATTGCTCGCGGTGCGGATCTACACCGAGGGCGCGAGTGCCGAACTTCGAGCCCGTGTCATGGAAGGTGACGAACGCGCGAAACCGTGGCCGGGTGTCACGCCCTATGTCGATGTCGATTCTGTGCAGCGCACGTCGTGGTTCGGATGGCCATTTGCCACGCGCGATGTTGTTTGGCCGACGGAAACCAAACTCACGCTCTTCGGCCCCGCACGCGAGGAACTCCGGGAGAAGTACAGCGCACTCGCTGCGCCGCTTGCCGTGCGCGCAGGTGTCGTGCACACGACCACCACGGAATCGACGCACTTTATTGCGTGGGCGTTTTCCATCGGAGTTTGGTGGTGTTTGCTCGCGCTCGCGTCGGCGATCGTGATTTCACCGTTGCGTCTCGGGTGGTACGTCTATCGCCGCAGTCGAGCGATCGTGCGACAACGACGCATCGATCGAAGTCACTGTCCGAATTGCGGCTACAACGCGCGCGAGTCGTTACTGCGCGGGCGCTGCCCTGAGTGCGGCGCGGAGTTGTACGAGCGGCCGGATGTGTATTGACGCGTGTTGCGGCTCTCTCTGGCGTCATGCACGCGAAAGCGGGCACACGCGTGATCTACGCCAAAGCGAGCGAAAGCGGGCACGCGCGTCATGCACGCCAAAGCGAGCAAGTTGCGAAGCAGGTTGCGAGCGCTCAAATCTCGAGTTGCGAGCGCTCTGACCGAGCGCGAAGCGAAGCGCGAGAGGATGATGGCATGCAAACCGTGACGTTTCGTGTGGCATCACCTTTGGTGATGGCGAGACTCGGGTATCGCGTTGACTTCCAAGTGTCGATCTAGACCGTCGCCCGTGATTGCACCTTGAGTCTTCAGTTTTGAGTCTTGAGTCCTGAGTCTTGAGTCTGCCCTTCGCGTGTTGAGCCACTACCTCCTGCTTCGCAGGGGGGTAGTGCCACACGAAACGACCGGTGACACCAACATCGATTGCTCAGGCTTCGCTGCGCTCCGCCTTCGATCGTGCCGAGCAACGCTCCAGCCCTCACTCCACAATCGGCCGCAGCAGAATGTCCTTGAACTCGATGTACGCGCCCTCAGATTGAAGCGCGATGCGACCCTTGTTCACTTCGACGTTCGTCGCGACGTTCTGCAAGAGCCCGTTCACCCACAGTTCGATCGTGCCCTTGTTCACGACGATGCGGTACTGGTTCCATTCGCCAAGCGGCTTCTCGTTCGTGTCGCGCAACTTCACGGTGTGACGACCGTTCGTGCGCTTCGCATCGACCGTCGCCTTGTACTCACCGATGTTCCAGAAGTCACCCGCGTTCTTCGAGTGGAGTTGCGCTTCCATCGACTTTGGCCACACCACATCGTCACCAATCGTGCGGAGCAACACGCCCGAATTTCCCTCGCCCTTCGCCGGATCAAAGCGCCACGAAAGCTCGAGGATGTAGTTGTCGTAGAGCGCTTCGGTTTGGATGTATCCAATCGGCCGACCTGCGCATTGCAAGACGCCATCTTTCGCGCTCCAAACCGAGAGCGGGTCCTTGCCGTCCTTCGAGAGATCCGGCACGAACGCCTTCCAACCCGAGAGATCCTTGCCGTTGAAAAGCATGACCTTCTCATCGATCTTGATGGGCGTTCCGTCGTTCATGAATTGCTGATTCGTCGCCCCCAACTTCTGGCCTCCGCCTGGAGGAGCCAACTTCGGTGCTTCGTTGGATGGCGCGCTTTGCAACGCGGCAAGAAACGGAATCGATGCGGCGAACGCGATGGTGGCGGCGAGCGATGTCGACTTCATGTGGAATCTCCGATTGTGTGGCGCACTGTAACGCGGCGGCGTTCTCAACGACTCGATGCAGAGTCGCGTTCTATTACGATCTTGCTCTCGATTTCGAAAACCAAAGGAAACTTCATGTTGACGCGCTTTGATCGACTGGGCCCCTCGTTGTTGCGTGCGGCATGCCTCGCGTGTGTCGCCATCGTCGGATTGGTGGCACTCGCGAGTGAGGTACGCGCCGCAGATGCGCCTGCTCCGTCGCAAGCCCTAGCCCAGAGCGCGAGTGCCCAGCCACTTGAACTCTGGTACGACGAGCCTGCGTCTAAGTGGACCGAAGCGCTGCCGATCGGCAATGGCGAACTCGGCGGCATGGTCTTTGGCGACGAATTCGGCACCATTCAAGTCAACGAAATCTCGGTTTGGGCTGGAAAGCCGATCGATCGCAATCGCACGCCTGCCGCGGGTTCGCTCGCACGCGCACGCGAACTCTGGTTCAAGGGCGATGTTCTCGGTGCGCAGAAAATCATGCAAGACGAGTTCATGACGCCCGACTGGGTGCGCTCCTATCAACCGCTCATGACGGTGGGCACGCGTTGGAGCGCGCCGTTTGAGAAGGTGACCGATGTGCGGCGCTCGCTTGATCTTGCAACGGGCGTCTCGACGACCGAATTCACCGCCGACGGCGCGCGCTATCGCTACCGCATGTTCGCGAGCGCGGCAGACAACGCGATCGTCGTGCGATGGGAATCGCTTGGAGAGAAGCCGCTCATTGCAGCGATTGCAGCGGGTCGCGACGAACTCGTCGATGGTGGAGCGGAAATCTCGACGGACGAAGCGGATGACTCGACGCGTTTTTTCCATACGCGCTACGGCACTGCCGTCAACGGTGAACATCGCGGTGTGCGATACGCGGGTTGTGTGGCCATGCAACTCGATGAGCAAAAGCCGAAGCGCGTTGAGATCACGCAACTTCCTTCGCGCAGTCTCGGCAAGTCTGAAGGCTACGACCGCGTTAGCTTTGAAACACGCGCGTACACCGTCGTCATCACGGGTGCGACGGATTTCATCGCAGGGATCAATCCAGCGGTGCGTGTTGCAGATCCAAAAATCACCGCAAAAAACAGGGCAAAAGAGACGCTGCAGTTTTCGTTTGATGAACTGCTTGCGCGACACGCGAAGCGCTACAGCGAAGTGATGCAGCGCGTGAGTCTCGAGATTGGCTCAACGCCGCAAGCGACGAAGCCTACCGATGTCCGCCTCGCTGAATTCCGAAATGGCGCAGATGATCCCGCGCTCCTCGCACTCTATTTCCAGTTCGGTCGGTACTTGCTCTTCTCGAGTTCGCGCGCAGGAGGCCTGCTTCCCGCAAACTTGCAAGGCTTGTGGAACGAGCACCTCGCGGCACCATGGAATGCCGACTACCACACGAACATCAACATCCAAATGAACTACTGGCACGCGGAGTCGACGAACCTCGCCGAGTGCCATGAACCGTTGTTTGAATTCACCGATCGATTGATTCAAAACGGCCGTATTTCTGCGGAAAAACTGTACGGCGCGCGCGGGTCGGTCGTGCATCACACAAGCGACGCGTGGGCGTTCACCGAACCGATCGGCCTCACCGTGTGGGGCATGTGGCCGCACGGGGGCGGCTGGCTGACGCGGCACTACTTCGAGCACTATGCGCACTCCGGTGACGAGATGTTCCTGCGCGAGCGTGCGTGGCCTGCGCTTGCGGCGTGCGCGGAGTTCTATCTCGATTATCTTTCTGTCGATCCTGCGACAGGCAAGCTTGTTGCTGGACCGAGTTCATCACCTGAGAACACGTTCATCACGCCCGATGGTCAGCACGCAAACATCGGCATGGGGAACGCGATGGACCAAGCGATCATTTGGGATGTCTGCACGAACTTGCTCGACGCCGCGAAGGTGCTCGCGCGCGATGACGACGAACTCACGAAGCGTGTGCGAGTGGCGCGCGACAATCTCGCGTTGCCATCGGTCGGCGCAGATGGGCGCCTGATGGAGTGGGCGCGTCCCTTCGGCGAAGCAGAGCCTGGACACCGACACATTTCGCATCTCTTCGGCCTTCATCCTGGTGCACAGTTCAACTGCGACACCACACCAGAACTTCTCGCAGCGGCGCGCAAAACGCTTGATTTCCGCTTGCAAAACGGCGGTGGCCACACGGGTTGGAGCCGCGCGTGGCTCATCAACTTCTTCGCGCGCCTCGGTGATGGAAAGGCCGTTGAGGACAACCTCCGCGCGCTTCTTTCGAAGTCGACACTGCCCAATCTCTTCGACGATCACCCGCCGTTCCAGATCGACGGAAACTTCGGCGGAACGGCCGGCGTCGCCGAAGCGCTCATGCAATCACACGTCGCGGAGAAGGGCGCGTTCGAACCGGGAGCGCTGCCCCGCTACATCATCGACATTCTTCCCGCGCTGCCGCCCTCGTGGAAGATGGGTGAAGTTCGTGGCCTTCGTGCGCGCGGCGGCGTAACGGTGACGCGCCTGGCGTGGGCAACCGAAAGTGAAGTCGCGAAGATTGATGTCGAGTTTGAAGCGAAAGGCCGCGACGCGATCCGCGTGCGTCCGCCACTTGGTTGGCAACTGAGCACCTCGGAGGCGAACAACGTGGCACGCGACCGTGATGGTTCCTACGCACTCAAGCCGCAGCAAAGCGGTTCGAAGTTCCGCGCTGTGTTCACACGTATTCCTTCGAAGGAATAGTGTTTACGCCACCACCGCTTGCGCGTCGCCGCGACAATCACTCGCGGCGATGTACCCATGCGGAACACGCTTGATGCACTGTGCACGCCCGAAGGTGATCGACTTCTCCAGAGCGACTTTCACCTCGTGCCCACGCGCACGGAGTTCCGCGAGCGTCGTCTCTGCGAATCCTGGCTCCATGTCGAGTTTCAGGCCGTCACTCACCTGCCACCGCGGCGCATCGAGTGCGGCCTGCGGATTTGCGCGCGCATCTTCAAGTCGCGAGGCAATTTGCAGTTGTCCCTGTGGCTGCATGTAACCACCCATACAACCAAAGGCGACATGCGGCAGCGCAGCGCCCTTTTCATCACGCTCGATCAACATGCCTGGAATGATCGTGTGATACGGCAACTTCGAAGGCGCGTATTCGTTCACATGGCCGCGTTCGAGCGTGAAGCACGCGCCGCGATTCTGCATCGCGATGCCGGTGCCAGGAATCACGATGCCTGAACCCCAACCGGTGTAATTCGATTGGATGAGCGACACCATGTTGCCGTCGCGATCGGCGGTGCAAAGCAGAATCGTGCCACCGGTCTTCGGCGGGCCGTGCTCGAAGTCCTTCGCGCGCGCCGAGTCGATTTCAGCGGCAAGTTTCGCGAGATATTCGCGCGCCAAGAGTTCTTCTGGTTTCACGCGCATCGCGGCTGGATCACCAACCTCGCGATGCACCGTGCGAAACGCAAGTTTCATCGCTTCCGCGGCGAGATGGATGCTGTCGGCGCAATCGGGCGATAGATCGGCAAAGCGCGGATTTGCGCGGCATTCATCGAGAATTCCGCGCGCGATTTGCGCGGCGATCCCTTGTCCGTTCGGCGGAATCGCGAGCATCGTCGCGCCAGCGAACGGCGCTTCGAGCGGCTTCACCCACTGCGGTTGATGCGCCGCGAGATCTTTTTCGTCGAGAAATGCGCCATCTGCGCGCGCGGCGTCGGCGATCCTCTTCGCGATCGCGCCCGTGTAAAACGATGCGCCCTCCGTGCGTCCGATCTCTTCGAGTGTCTTCGCGTGATCGGGAAACACCACGCGCTCGGCGGTGAACGGCGCGCGACCCTCGGGCGCGAAGACGCGTTTCCACTCTTCGTGCCGTGACATCGACGGATACGCGCGTGCCCAAAGTGCCGCCGTACGTGGCGCGACGAGATAGCCCTCGCGCGCAAAGCGCACCGCAGGTTCCATGAGATCGGCGAACGGCAAGCGACCGAAGCGCTTCCAAAGCGCAACCCAACCTGAGACGGCGCCTGGCACCGTCACCGGACCCCAACCACGCATCGACATACCCGCCTGTCCATCGAACACGCTCCGCGCTTGTCGCGCGGGTGAGCGACCGGAGGCGTTCAGGCCCACGACTTCACCGCCGAAAATCCCAAGGACGAACGCGTCGCCGCCGATGCCGTTGGTGGTCGGTTCGAGCACCGTCATCGCAGCCGCGACCGCAACCGCCGCGTCCGCCGCCGATCCACCGCGGCGCAGGATTTCGACTCCGGCCTGCGCTGCGAGTGGCTGACTCGTCGCAACCGCCATCGAACCGCAGACCGCCGGCCGCCGCGCGTCGTGTGGAAGCGACCAGTCGAAGGACGACGCGGGTGCGATTCCGCCACGATCGGGAAGGTTCTCGGCGCTTCGTTCCATGCGGCGCAGCCTACCCTCTCGACCCTGCGCGTCGGGCGACGCGGGCCCTGTGGTACAACAACCGCCCCGCGGCACGCCGCGTCAGAAGGAACCACTATGGCCGGAGTCAAGCAGCCCACCGACAAGAGCCACTTCCTCCTCCCCGACCTCGGCGAAGGCCTCGCCGAAGCGGAACTTGTGAGTTGGAAGGTGGCCGCCGGCGACACCGTCAAGGAGTCGCAGACGCTCGCCGAAATGCAAACCGACAAGGCGCTTGTCGAAGTGCCTTCACCGTGGGCGGGCACCGTGAGCGAACTCTGCGGCAAGGCTGGCGATGTCATCAAGGTCGGCGCGGTGCTCGTGCGCTACGGCGCAGCGAAGGCCGCGGCGCCTGTGAAGGTCGCGCCGGCAGCAGTCGCGGCGGCGGCTTCGAACGGAAACTCGTCCAGCGGAAACGCGTGCATGTCAAGCCAGATCGCCGCTGGCGCGAAAGCCGCCGAGGGCGATCAAGGCACCGTCGTTGGCACGATGTCGGGCACGCTGACGGTGAGCGACCGCTTTGCGCGACGCGCGCCTGAAGTTGCGGTCGCTGTGCGCGATGGCAAGGCACTCGCAACGCCCGCCGTGCGCGGACTCGCCAAGAAGTTCGGCGTCGATATTCAAAAGGTGCCCGCGACTGGTCGCGGCGGTCGCGTGACCGCGAGCGACGTGGCTGCGTTTGCGGAGGGCGCGGTTGCTGTTTCCGCGAGCGTGTCCGCAAGTGCTGGCTTCGCGCCGCGTGCGGCGACCATCGCGCCTGGCTCTGTCTACATCGATCAAAACGATGTCGCGCAGCGCGTGCCATTCCGTGGAGTTCGCCGCAAAATCGCCGAAGCGCTCTCGCGCAGCGTGCAAACTGCCGTCCACTTCACCGTGGTGGACGAAGCCGATGTCACCGCGCTCGAGGCAAAGCGGAAGGAATACTCGAAGGTTGTCGGCGAGAAGCTCTCGATGCTTCCCTTCATCATGACGGCAATTTGCCGCGCGCTGAAGAAGCATCCGTCGCTCAACGCCGTCGTCGACGATGCGAAGGGCGAAATCATCTTGAAGAGCGCGGTCAACCTCGGTTGCGCGGTCGACACCGACGCGGGACTCATGGTGCCCGTCATCAAGAACGCGGGCACGATGGCGCCTGTGCAACTCGCGCAGAGCGTGAAGATGCTCGCCGCGAAGTGCAAAGACCGCACGATCGCGCGTGAAGATTCGCTCGGCGGAACCTTCACGATCTCGAACGTCGGCAGTTACGGCGGCATGTTTGCGACGCCCGTCATCAACTACCCCGAAGTTGCGATTCTCGCGGCGGGCCGCGCGAAAGAGCGCGTTTGCGTGAAGGACGGCAAGTTCTACGCAGGTCTCGTGCTGCCGCTCTCGCTCTCCTGCGATCACCGCGTCGTCGATGGCGCGGAAGGCGCACGCTTCCTCAACACCGTTGTGAAGTTGCTCGAAGATCCAGACGCGTTGTTCGCGTAAGGATCCAGACGCGTTGCTTGCGTAAGGATCCAGACGCGTTGCTTGCGTGAGTTTCCATGCGTAGTTTGTGACAAGAGGAACACCCTATGCAGATGTCGACGCAACACTCGAGTACTCATCGTTCTGCGCTCACGAGTGTGCTGGTTTGCGTTGCGATCGCTGCGCCTCTTGCAACCCTCGCTGCCTGTGGAAACAAGCCTGGGCCGCGCATGGCTGTGATGCGCGTCACGCATCGACTCACGGAAGATAAGAAGCACGAGACGGAAGTTCCTGTCGGCGGCGAACTCGCGAATGACCTCCCGTTCAACGCAGGCACGGGTTACGCGTGGACTGCGAAGGGCTTCGACACGAAGGTGCTCGCGCTTCAGTCGCAAGAGTCGCGCTCAGAAACGACCGATGGCCGCACGGGTGGCCCGATGATCGAACACTTCGTCTTCAAAGGTGTGAAGGAAGGCGAAACGACCATCACGTTTGAGCTTCGCCGTCCGTGG
>JAIYCA010000126.1 GCA_027488265.1 Planctomycetaceae bacterium | reverse complement strand
CTCGGATTTCTGCAGCGCTTCCAACGGCGAGACGGCCAGCATCCTTGAGAGGCACATCGCAGCGAAGCTGCAGGCGCATCGGATCGTAGAGAGCGATGGGAGCTTCAACCTCGGGACCAACGTGTGCGCCGGGGGCGACGCGTCGCGCGAGGACAGTGCCGGCACTTGGTGCGCGGATTTCGCTGCGTTCAACGGCGAGTGCTGCGGCATCCCGCGCCAATTCCGCAGCGGTTCGCGCTTCCAAACGCGCGATCACTTGTGCTTCACGTTCCGCAAGCGCGAGTCGCGCGAGAGGGCGTTGCCTATCTTCTTCGACAGCGATTGCGAGAAGTTCTTGCGCAACGCGCACAGCCTCGCGGCGCGCCAAGATTGCAGCTTCGAGCGCGCGGCGCTTCGCATCAAGCGCCGCAACGCGTTGTGCGAGCCTCGCGACTTCGCCGACCGATGCGCCACCCGTGGAAATGAGTTTCTCCTTTCGTGCACGCTCGTCTTCGGCCTCATCTCGGAATGCCGTCGCTTCGGCGATTTCTTCGGTCAGTGCGCGAGCCTCGCTCTCCGCGAATGCCAATTGAGCTTCGTATTCCGCGCGCGCCTTCCGAGACTCGATGCCGCGCTCAAGATCCAACTTCGCGCGATCACGCTGCAGCGTTGCGATTTGCACCTCCGCATCCGCGGCACGGAGAGCGGCTTCGCGATCGCGGAGCGCAAGTCGTTCGTCTTCACTCGCGAGTGAAACAAGTAGATCGCCTGCGCGGACAGCATCGCCTTCGAGGACATGGACCGTCGACACAACGCCGCTCCGACGCGACGGAACCTCTGTCGCATATGGAGCAGGCTCGATCCATCCTGCCGCAAGCAGTCCATCGGTCGCCGCGTTTTCAGTCGCTTGATGCGTGGTTGGTACGACGGCGACGGGCATCACGCGAACGGTCGGCACTGTGCGCAGTGCGTCGTTACTTGTCACAATCAGCAGTGTGAGCGCTCCGCCCAGTATGGCGATCGGCACGACGTAACGCGCGAAGATCCGGCCGAGCGGCATGCTGGGTGCGCGTGAGGTGTTGCTTTCGCGTGTCATGGTGCGTCTCCCGTTGCGCTCGCGCGTATTTGAGTCGATTGTGCGACGAGGCCGTGTGCGACGAGGCTGTGTGCGACGAGGCCGTGTGCGACAAGCTCGCTTGAGTTTGATTTCGTCGTCGCGATTTCGATGAGAAGCGCGCGCTCGTAGGCTGCACGCGCCTCACTTTCATGGACGGCCGCGTCGGCGGTCGCTTGCATACGAACTGCGTGCTCGGCCAGTGCTTTCTGAAAGGACATTCCAGACACTTCTCCGGCGGCGTATGCGGCGCGCATAGAAGTGATCGCGATGTTCGAGGCGCGCGTCGCGTCACGGGCAAGCTCGAGTTGCGTCAACGCACTCTCGAGTGCACGGACGCGTTCGCGGCGTTCAAGATGAGAGACTCGCATTGCTTCTGCAAGCGCGGCTTCTGCCGCGTCAACTCGCGCTTGTGCTCCGGCAACTTCGTGCGATTGGCGGAAGAGCGGCAATTCGAGCGCAAACATCAAGTTCACCGACTCGCGTCCCTCGAGATCGCGCGAGAAACCAGCACCGGCACCGTCGTCGATGGAAAATGGGTTCGTCGTGCGTTGAAGTGAGCGCTGCGCCTCCGCGAGGCGGGCGCGCGCAGCGATGACCGACGGCGCTTCGAGTTGCGGCGTGTCCTCGCGGGGCGCATCCGGCACGCCCGCGATGTTGGTGCGCATCGCGGCGGCGAGAAGCGAGAGATCGAGCGCGGATTCCTCGAGAGAGAGCAGTGAAGCGAGCCGAGCGTGTGCGAGCGTCAGGGATTGCCGTCGCGCTTCGTATGCGAGTTCGGCTTCGCGGAGCGTGGCTCGCGCGTAGACCGGCGCATTGGCGCGTGCTTCGCCGAGCTTTGCAGCAGATTCCTCTGATTCGAGCATCGCGGCGAGCGCGGCGACGTGTGTCTTCGCTGCCTCGTTCGCCTCGGCCGTCGAGAGGGCAACGCGCGCAAGGTGACGTGCTTCGGCGGCGATCTCTGCCGAGAGTGCGACGAGTGCGCGAGCCTTCTCTGCGGTCCGCGCTTCTGCTTCGGTTTGCAGCGCGTCGCGATTGAAAACCCAACTGATTCCCGACATCAGCGATGCAGAGAACGCGTCGCCACCCATGCCATCCACGGGAATTCCGAGCGAAAGGGCAAGGACCGGATCTGGCGGAGCGAGATCCGCGCGAAGATCGGCTTGAGATGCCGCGAAGAGGGCTTCAGCCTCTTGAATGCGATGCGAATTCTGCAGCGCTCGGCGAACAACATCATCGATGGTTGTTGGCTGGAACGGAACGCGTTCGTCAGAAGCGGCCGTGGTTTTGCTCGATGGAATGCTCAGTGAAGAATCGCACTGCGGGGCGCAGGCGGAGGTCGCTGCAATTGCGCTGAGCAGCGTGAACTGCACGCCGAGCGATCGCGCGAAATGCGCGACGCGAAGATCGAAAGATTTCATGGGAGCTCTCGTGTGAAAGAAGAATGAAGCAACGCACGGCCAAAGACCGCGTTTGTTTCACACGCGCCAACGCGCAGACACGAGAATCGTGGAAGGAAGGCCTCGCGGGCACTCCAATGCAAGACCAGGTGGTCTTGGCGGAGGAGATGCGGACAACTCTGCGCGATCAAGCGCGATGCAAAGTCTGAGAAGCGCGTCGCTCCACTCCAGTGCGCGATGAACTTTCAAGGCGCCATGTTCAACTTCATCGAGCGAAACCAACACACGGGAAGGCGGCTCGCAGAACTTGACGCAGCATGCGGTGCAGCAGCCACGGGGGTGGTGGCGCGGGCTGTCTTGACAGTCGCCCTCTCCGCCGCTGGGATCGTCTCCGCCGCAGGGCGAGTGACTCTCGAGTGGAAGGTCGGTCGCGTCGGATGCTCGTGAAGCAGGCTCCGCTGTTCCCGCCGCAGAGGCCGCGGAGTTCTCGGTCGCGCAGCAGCAGCAGGGCCCTAGATTGGTTGAAGCGGGCGAGTTGACGTCGGCGGTGATGAGACTGTCGGTCGCGGGAGCGATCCATGCCGCCAGCAGCCGCTTTTCGCAGCAACAAAGCAGCGTCCACGCGGCCAATGCGAGGATCGCGGACGAGCGGAGGAGCTGTCTCAGGCACGGGGGCATACGCGTGGGGGTGCGTCCTGACGTGAGTAACTCCCAACGAGAGGGCACAGCGTAACCCCGATTTCGGCCGTCGCGCGATTGAATTCCAATCTCAAGTTCGAATCCCAAGGCCTGATGGGGCGAATGCCGCAGACATGACTCGGAACTGCAGGCCCCAATTTCGTACCCCGGACTCGGCGAAGAGCCACGAGTCTGGACGAGGCGGGACTCGCTTGATTCAGCCACTTGTGATGCGGCCAAGTGGGAGTCGGTCTCGTGCGATGCGGAGCGTCGCGTGACCGACGCCACGAACTTCCTCGATGCGCTCCCGACGCACCTTCGCGAGCGCGTCTCGGTTGTTTCGGGCCAATCGGCCTCGATCGGCGGTGCGCACGTTCTCTATTGGTCGCACCACGCACTTCGCGTCGACGAGAACCCAGCACTTGAGATCGCGGCGCAACTCGCTGCCAAGCTTGACTTGCCGCTCCTCGTGTTTGTTGCAGTCTCGGGATCGCATCCACACCTCACCGATCGGCATGTGTGGTTCTTCCTCGAAGGTGTTCAGGACTTCGCGGCAGATCTTGCAGAACTTGGCGTCCCACTCGCTGCATCACTGGAAGCAAGCGCGCGACCCGATGTCGCGATGGACCGTCTCGCGTCTCGCGCGGCAGTCATCGTGACGGATGATTTTCCCGCGCAGCCCTATCCCGACTGGATTGCGTCCATCGCGCGACGTACCGCGCGTCCAGTGCTTGCGGTCGACACTGCGTGCGTAGTCCCGATGAACGCAGTCGAAGGCGTGTACGACCGCGCATTTGCATTCCGTGACGCGACGTCGAGCGAGCGTTCGCAACGCATCACCCGTTCGTGGCCCGCATTCGATTGGTCGCAGCGCGCTTGGCCAATGGCGGATCACTCGTTGGTCGAAGTGGATTGGACAAAGATCGATATCAGCGCCACCGTCGCTGCACTTGAAATCGACCACTCGATCGGCCCCGTCGTCGACACGCCGGGCGGCTCGCGTGCGGCAATTGAACGTTGGAATGCGTTTCGAAACGCTCGGCTTGATCACTACGCGCGCGACCGAAATGACGCGGCGATATGCGCCACGTCGCGACTTTCACCGTACCTCCACTTTGGCATGATTTCGCCGATGCGCGTTGCGCGAGAGGCAATCGCAGCGGGAGGCGAGGGCGCAGAGAAGTTCCTCGACGAACTGCTGATTTGGCGAGAACTTTCGTACCACTGGTGCCGTCACGAACCGGCCCACGCGTCGTTTGAAGGCCTGCCGCTTTGGGCGCAACGTACGCTGGAGAAGCGACGTCGCGATGCGCGGGGCGTGTTGTCGCGCGATCGATTGATGCGCGGTGCAACAGGAAATCAACTTTGGGATCTCGCGCAGCGGTCGCTCTTGGTGCATGGCGAGTTGCACAACAACGTGCGAATGACGTGGGGGAAAGCGATTCCCGCATGGACGGCGTCGCCGGAAGCGGCGGTTGCGACGTTGCTCGACTTGAACAACCGTACTGCGCTCGATGGCGCTGATCCTGCAAGTTACGCCGGGCTTCTCTGGTGTCTTGGTCTCTTCGATCGCGCGTTTCAGCCTGAGATTCCGGTGCTCGGTGCAGTTCGACCGCGGACACTCGAAGAACATGCGGCACGGCTCGATGTCGACGGCTTCGCACAGATTGTG
Source organism: Planctomycetaceae bacterium (assembly GCA_027488265.1). GTDB lineage: Bacteria > Planctomycetota > Phycisphaerae > Phycisphaerales > SM1A02 > QWPT01. The sequence goes on along the minus strand of JAIYCA010000126.1, from coordinate 9,153 downwards.
GGTCGGCGGACGCGAGGAATCAAAGTCGCGATCATCGGTGCAGGGATCGCGGGTTCTGCGTGCGCGAGGGCGTTGGCAGATCACGGAGTTGACGTGACGATGATTGAAAAGTCGCGTGGCGCCGGTGGACGCATGAGTACGCGCCGCGGCGAGTTCGGCGCGTTCGATCACGGCGCACAGTACTTCACGGCGCGCGACGCGCGATTTCGCGAGAAGGTTTCTGGTTGGATCGAAGAAGGCGTTGTTCGTGCTTGGGAGGCGCGATTCGCGGAGTTCGGTGTCCACGGCGCACAACGGATTACGCCGCCGACGCGCTACGTTGGCGTGCCCTCGATGAGCGGACTGTGCGGATATCTCTCCGAAGGAATACCGCTCGAAACGTCATCACGTGTTGTCGGTCTCGCTCGTGATGACGCGGGTTGGCTGCTGCGCACATCGCAGACGGATGGTGCGGAACGTCTTCTTGGGCCGTTTGATGTCGTGCTCTCGACGGCGCCGGCACCGCAAACAGCTGCGCTCTTCGGGCCACAATCGCAGGCGTTGGCATCAATCGCGTCTCGCATCGCGATGCGCGCGACGTGGTCCTTGATGCTCGCGTCTCCGCAACGCATTGAACTTCCGTTCGATCATGCAGAGGTGCTCTCGGGAGCGGCGGGCTGTGGCGATGCGCTTGCGTGGATTTCCCGTGTTTCCTCGAAGCCTGGGCGAGACGCGAATGGGCTCGACCGATGGGTTGTTCTTGCGCGACCAGAGTGGTCGGAAGAGCGACTCGAGCGAAGTCCAGCCGATGTTGCGCCGGAAATCTTTGCAGCGTTTGCTGAGCTCTGTCGAAGCGCGAGAGTTGAGCTTCCGCAGCCGTCGCATCTCCTCGCACATCGTTGGCGCTTTGCGCTCGCCTCACGTGAGGGCGGCCCGACGAGTGTGTTCGATCCGCAGCAAGGTCTCGGCATGGCGGGCGACTGGCTCCGCGGAACGCGGGTTGAAGATGCGTATCTCTCCGGAGTCGCGCTCGCAGGGCGCGTGCTTGGTGGAACGATTGCGCGGGCGCGCGAATCGCTGCATCGAGAGAGTGTTCACTCCGTTGCGGTTCACTCCGTCATGTCGCGCGCTTGAAGTTGGACTGTTTCGTGGCGCGCCCGTCGCATGTGCGCGCTGCGCTCGTGCGGCGCAGTTGTGTGAAAATCACGCGTGACTCGGACGCTGTTGCTGCATGCGCTCATGTTGACGATGCCGACTGCGCAAGAACAGATACGCCGGAATACTCGCGAGAGAAATGGCCGCAATCCAACAGATCAGCGCGGCAAGCGCGATCGGCATCAGTGGAAAGAGTACGGCTGCAAGAAGCGCGTAGGTACTCACGCTGAGAGTGCCAATCGCCATCGGTCCGACGGCGCCTGTCGGAACATGTGCCCCTTGTGCGAGCCAGGTGGCGACCATGATTGTTGTGAAAATCACGGGGAAAACCGCGGCAATACCGCTCGCGACGGGGAGCCCTGCGCGTTTCAAAATGAGAGCGAAGGCGATCACAACCGCTGCGGCGAGTCCACGCACAACGAGAATCAGAGGGCTCACGCGACGAGCGCCTTTCGGCGCAGGATGCGGCGTCATGTTCGCTGCAATCCCAAGTGCAATTCCAGTTGCAAACGCGATCATACCGACGACAAGCGATTGTGTGACGCTCGGTTGGACGAGCTCATTCAATTGCATGATTCCAGCGGCAATGGCGAGCCACGCACCCAACGCAAGCGCAACGGTCCACAGCAAAAGACGCGAACGCGTGCGTCGACCAATCGTCGCAGGGATGACGCGCCAAAGCACGAGATATCCGGCGTTGAGCAGAATGCCGATCGGCACGAATGCCATGGCGCGCCGAAAGCCGTCGATGTCGTCTCCTGCGCCCCAGATTCCGATTGCGGCTGGAACGATGGTGGTTGGGATGCTCGAAAGAACGCCACCGCGTGTGCCGCCGAGTCGCTCGACCGCAATCGTGGAGAGGACTGCCACAAGCCCTGCGAAAGCGGCGGGGAGCGCGAGTGCGAAGAAAGTCGAGGGATCACCAAGTGATCGAGAGATTTCCTCGAGAACTGCCGATGTTGCGCTCATCGAGGCACTCTATCGAACTCGCGTCGCGTTCGATTTTTGCGTGCCGCGCGTCGGTTCGATGACGTGTGTGTTGTCTCCCGACAGAACGCGCACGCCACTTCGGCGACATGCATCTGAGCAGTACTTCACCGTTTCCCAGTCGCGTTCCCACTTTTTTCGCCAGGTGAATGGTCGACCGCACACGATGCAGTCCTTGGGGGGCGGAACTGGGGCACGAACGATTCTCGGCATGCGCGCAAGTTCGTCAGACCTGCGCGGTGGATTCGCCTCGCAACACCGACGCAAGTGCCGCAAGTCCCTCACGAAGCCGCCGAACGCCCGTGCGCAATCTGCCCTCACGAATACGAGCATCAAATTTTTTTGCGAGTTCATCAACGGCCATGCGATAGCGCGGCGGAAACGCGATCACGCACTTCTGTTGCGCGTTATCCGCAAGGGTGGGCCACACGAGGCCATGAACGAGCTCGCGCGATGAAACGGGAATCTCGAGCGTTCGTGCGGGCAACACAAAGAGCGGGTGATAGGTGAAGCGAACGCCATTTGGCGTTGATTCTGCGTGTCCCATCGTTCGAATCGGTGCGCCAAGGTCGCCGCGCGCGAGGAAGGCTCGGGGACGGTTCAACAAGGGCTTGCGCGCGAAAAGGAGATCACTCGCAACCGTGCACGCGAAGAGGTCGAGGCGAATGCACCAGCCTGCGAAGAGAAACGAGAGCGCGATGATCGGCAGCGCAAAGACAAGTGCGATGAACGGATGGATCAAGAGCGCAAGCGCGAGCACGCCGAGAATCGAGCCCCGCAGCGCAACAAGCGCCGCATCGACGATCGCGAATGGACTGAGCACGATGAGCGCGTCGATGACGTGGAAGGTGATCCAAACTGAGACGAAGATCGCGATTGCTGCCGCAATGACGACGGCGAGGAGAACGCCGTGAACAACACTTGTATCTGCGAGCAAGCTTGACATCCAGCTTGGATCCATGAACCCCGCAACGTGCGCAACGGGTTCTGCGAGAGGAGCGGTTGTCGCACTGGAGATCGTTGCATCGCCAGATGCGCCATTGCTTGTGCCGCCAGTCGCCGCAGTCATTGTCGAAATGATGGTCGGAAGCAGGACTCCCGCCGCAATCAACGCAGCGAGTTTCGCCTCGAGATACTCGCCCGCATCGAGCAACTTCCGAATCGGCAGGGGAATCGCGGGTGACGCGCACTTCTTGAGCAGGGCAAGCGCGAGCACGATGGAACATGGAACGAGGAACCACGGATTTGCGTGGAGCGGCGCTGCGGCCGATGTTCCGAGTGCTGTGTAGTCAGACCAGCCAATCGCGACGAGTACGAGGAGCGGCGAGATCGCCAGGCCTGTGATTTGCGCGATGCCTGTCGCGACGGTGACGGCGCGTGATTCTGGCGCAGCGCTCGTTGCAGCACTCGTCGCCACACTCGTTGCAGCGGGATCTGTCGCGATCGCCGTGTCAGCCGCCGCCGCGGGAAAGGCGATCGCCGCGAGGACACCGACTGCCACCACAAGTGCGAAGAGGCCCATCGCCCGCGGATGCTTCATGAGGTTCGAGTGTGGCATGGCGTTCATTGTTGCGTGCTCAGAATGTTGGCGCTGCCGTGACGCAACAAAAACATTGATCTCGATAGGATGCGCCCGTGCTTCCCAATCTCCAATACGCCGCGATCCGCTACGAGAACTTCCACAGCGAGGTTCTGCTTCCAACCGCATTCCCGCTGCGTGCGCCGCTCGATGTCGGCATGTGGCAACCGGCGGGTTCTGGCCTCGAAGGCGGGCATCCGTCGCATGCGGCGGCGCGCAAGGCGAAGTATCGGCCGGTGAAAGTCGGACTTCGTTGGGGTCCGGTTTGGTCGACGGCGTGGTTCCGCCTCGCAGGGCGCGTGCCCGCCGAAATGCGCGGGCACACCGTCGCACTGCGATTTTCCTGCGGCACGGAAGGCACGCTCTGGAAGGATGGCGTTCCATTCCAAGGATTCGATCCCTACCGGGACCTCGCGTTCCTGTGGCCTGCAGCAAAGGGCGGCGAGAAGTTCGATCTCCTCGTCGAGGGCGCGTGCAACCTTCCGCTTGGGATCTCGACCTTCTGGTGGGATCACCCTGAACTCCAGACGCGCTGGCGCGAACCGCAGCCGGGACGTCTCGAAAGCGCCGAACTCGTTGTCGTCGACGAAGCGGCGTGGCGCTACGCGCAAGCGTGGGATTTTCTGCGGCGTTTGATGCTCGCGCTTCCTGAGGATGCGCCGCGTGCTGTTGAAATCGCCAATGGGCTCCGCGACATTCACGCGTCGATTGACGCGCGCGATCCGGTGCCCGGCATGGAAGACACTGCAGCCGCGCTCGATGAACTCGTGCAAGGCGGTGCGCACACGCCAGCGACCGCTTGCGTTGCGGTCGGTCACGCCCACATCGACACTGCGTGGCTTTGGCCGTTGCGCGAAACACGTCGCAAGTGCGTGCGGAGTTTCTCGAATGTTCTGCGCCTTCAAGAGCGTTTCCGCGATTTCCACTTCCTCTGCTCGCAGGCGCAGCAGTACGAATACGTCAAGCAGGACGCGCCCGAGGTGTACGCGCAGATCGCGCGACGTGTGAAGGAAGGTCGATGGGAGCCGGGCGGTGCGATGTGGATCGAGCCCGATTGCACGTGTCCATCGGGTGAGAGTTTTGTCCGGCAAATCGTGCACGGAACGGGCTTCTGGGAGAAAGAGTTCGGCGCTGCAGGTAAGCAGCGATTTCTCTATCTCCCCGACACGTTCGGATTCCCGCCGTGTCTGCCGCAGATCGCGCGTCTCGGCGGTCTCGACACCTTCATCACCAACAAGATGAGTTGGTGCGAGACGAATCGTTTCCCACACGTCACGTTCATGTGGCGCGGGCTTGATGGCAGTGAGATCCTCACGCATCTCACGCCCGGTCACAACTACAACTCGTCGATCGAGCCGAAGGACATGCTTTACGGCGAGAAGAACCTTGTCGTGCAAGACGGGCAGAGTTTCTTCTCGAGCGCGATTCCGGTATGGCTGCAGCCCTTCGGCTTTGGCGACGGCGGCGGCGGTCCAACCGACTGGCAGATCACGCGCGCGGAACTCGCAGCGGATTGTGCGGGTTTGCCGCGCTTTGAACAGCATCGCGTGGACGTGTTCTGCGGCCGATTGCACGCCGGCCGCGAAGCGCTCGAAGCAGCAGGACGGCCAATCGCGGCGTGGGACGGTGAGCTTTACCTCGAACTTCACCGCGGCACGTACACGAGCCAAGCGTGGCTGAAACGGCAGAATCGCCTCGCAGAAAGCGCGCTGCGCGACATTGAAGCGCTCGCGTGCTCACATCCTGAGGTGACGCCGAAAGAGCGCGAAGCGTTCCGCGCGCGCATCGATCGCGCGTGGAAAGATCTGCTCGTCAACCAGTTCCACGACATTCTTCCGGGTTCGTCCATTGAAGCGGTTTACAAGGATGCGCGCGCCGATCACGCGCGCATCATGGACGCGGCTGATGAAGAGCGGAATCTCCTCGAAGCCGCGTTCGCAGCGATCGCGGACACGCGCGGGATGCGTCGTCCGATGCTCGTCCGAAACACATCTTCGACGACGCGCTGCGGCGTCGTTGATCTTGGTGGTGGCGCGCTCGTCGAAGTGAAAGAGGTTCCAGCGCTCGGCGTGCGCGTGGTCGATGCCGCGGAGATTGGCGCGTTACCTGAGGCCGTTGAGGTGAAAGCGACCAAGCGTGGCGTGACGCTTTCGAATGGCGTGATCCGCGCACACATCGATCTCGCGGGACGCGTCTCGGAACTTGAGCACCTGCCCACACGCCGGATCGCAAACATGCGCGATGCGCGTGGCCGCAACCTTCCGCTCAATCAGCTCGCGCTCTACGAAGATCGGCCGCGTCGGTGGGAAGCGTGGGATACCGATCGCGATTACGAGGACAAGGTCGATCTTCTCGATGGCGACTGCGAGATCGCGGTGGTCGAAGCGCATCCGCTGCGCTGCGCGGTGAAGGTTGAACGCGCGATTGGCGAGAAGAGTCGCCTCTGGCAGACGTATCGCCTTGATGCAGCGAGTGGACGGCTCGAAGTATTCACCGAGGTCGAGTGGCACGAGACGCAGCGGCTTCTGCGAGCGCTGTTCCCGTGCGGCGTTCGCGCGCGCAACGCGTGGTTCGGCACGCAGTATGGCGCCATCGAACGGCCCATCCATCGCAACACCAGTTGGGAAGAAGCGCGATTCGAAGTTCCTGGCCATGCATGGATGGATGTCGCGGAGCCGGGCTTCGGCGTCGCAATTCTCGACGATGGCCGCTACGGCCGCAGCGCACTCGCGAGTGCGCATGGCGCAACGCTCGGGCTGTCGCTCCTCAAGAGCCCGCTCTTCCCCGACCCGAACTGTGACCGTGGCGCGCATGCGTTCACCTACGCGCTCATGCCGCATGCGGGCGATTGGCGCGCGGCTGGCGTCGATCATGCGGCCGATTGCCTCCGTGAGCCGCTCCGCGCGGTCGCACTGAAAGCTGGGAAAAAGGGCGCACTGCGTGGAGCATGGGCACCGTTCGATGTGCTTGCATCGCAGCCGATGCGCGTTGAAATCAGCGCATGGAAGCCAGCGGAAGATGGTCGCGGACGAATCCTGCGGTTGGTCGAAACGCGCGGCGCGCGGGGCGACGTCCAGATCTTCTGGAACATCGACGCGAAGCGCGTGACACCTGTGGATCTCCTCGAGCGGCCGCTTGAGCGCTTACATGAGCGCCTACATGAGCGCGAGGGCGTGGCGCACTCGCCGGGTGCCGCCACGATGCTGCGCTTGAGTCCGTTCGAGATCGTGACGTTGCGGGTCGATTGAAGCGAAGTGTTGCTGCGCCGCATGGTGCTCGCCTGCTGCGATCGCCGCAGTTGGGCTGTATCCTGCGACGATGCGCATGACGTTTATCGACTGGCTCGTCCCGATCGTACTCATCGCAGGACTCGCAGCCGTCGGAATTGCCACACGGCGCCATGGTCGCAGCGTGGCGGGCTTCCTCGCTGCGAATCGCTGCGCTGGTCGGTACCTCATCGCACTTGCTGATGCGCGCGCCTCGATCGGCCTTATCACACTCGCGTGGTACTTCCAACAGAACTACGACGTTGGTTACACGAGCGTTTGGTGGGGACTCGCCGAAGGCCCGGTGATGATCTTTCTCGCACTGACGGGTTGGGTCGCCTATCGCTACCGTCGTACGCGCGCACTCACGCTCGCGCAGTTTCTTGAGATGCGGTACGACCGCAATTTCCGCGTCTTCTGCGGTGGGCTCGCGTTTGTCGCTGGGCTTCTGAACTACGGCGTGTTTCCAGGCATCAGCGCGCGCTTTCTGATCCACATGATGGGGCTGCCTGCAGCGTTCACGCTCGGTGGATTCGAGCTCGACACATATCTCGTCTTCATGACGTTGATGCTGTCGACCGCACTTTTCTTCATCTTCCTCGGTGGCCAAGTGACGGTGATGGTCACCGACTTCTTGCAAGGCGCTTTCTGTAATCTCGTGTTTGCGGCGCTGGCGGCCTACCTGCTTTTTGTCTTCCCGTGGAGCGATCTCAGCACCACATTGCTCTCGGTGTCGAATGGCAAATCGCTTGTCAATCCTGCGCCGTCATCGCTGTCGGCTGAAGAGAACTTCAACGTCACGTATTGGGCGATTCAGGTCGTACTCATTCTCTACACCGCGAAGGCATGGCAAGGCGATCAGGGCTACAACGCGGCGGCCGCGACTCCACACGAATCGAAGATGGCGAACATCTTGAACGGCTGGCGATTCCGCGTGTTCATGTTGATCACGCTGGTTGTTCCGCTTTGTATTCGCACACTTCTCGAGAACCCTGCTTATGCGGAGACGGGTGCGGCGGTACGCGCGGCGGTGGCTGCGATTCCGCCGGAGCAAGTCAGCGAATTGCGCACGCCTGTTGCGCTCGGATTGATGATTCCGGCGGGGTTCCTTGGCTTCGTGATTGCGGCGATGTTCGGCGCGTATCTCGGCACCGACAACACATATCTGCACTCGTGGGGATCGATCTTGGTGCAGGACGTCATCATGCCGATTCGACGACGTCTCGGTGGCGGCGAGCTCTCGGCGCGAGCGCATATTCGCGTCATCAAGGTGGCGATTTTCTGCGTCGCTGTGTGGGGCTTCGCGTTCAGCGCGATCTTCCGTTCACCTGATCAGCGAATCGCGATGTACTGCAATTTGTCTGCGAGCCTTTTCTATGCGGGCGCTGGTTGTGCCATCATCGGCGGGCTCTATTCGCGACGCGGCGGAAGCCTGTCGGCGTGGGCGGGCATGCTCACTGGCGTTGTCATCGCAGCGGTAGGGCTCTTCGCGCAAGAGTTCTCAAAGACGTGGGCGCCTTGGGAGCAATCTTTCCCACCTGCGTACGCGTTCCTTTCGTGGGTGAAGACCTTTAACGGCCAATTGCTCGGCTTCTTTGCGATGGCTGCCGCAACGGTGGTGTACGTCGCGTGTGCGATCGCGCGGCCCGCGAACTTTGATCTCGATCGACTGCTGCACCGCGGCAAGTATCGCGTTGAGGACAATGAGGAGGCCGCGATCGAAACGGATCGCAAACGCTCCTTCTGGGAGAAGATTGGTATCGACCGCAACTTCACAGGTTGGGATCGCGTGGTGACGTGGGTCACGCTGTCGTGGCCGATCGCTGGCACGTTGCTCTTCGCAGCGGTGACTCCGTTCTTGTTCCTCGCAGCGCCGCCATCAGATGCCTCATGGCTTGGCTTCTGGCAGGGCTACACCTACTTCACGCTGGTGGTTGGTACGTCCGTTGTGATTTGGTTCACGATCGGCGGGTTCCGCGATCTTCGTCGCATGTTCCAATTGCTCGAAGAGCGCGGAACGGACGCGCATGATGATGGAACGGTGCGAGAAGGTGCATCAGAGAAACGCGCCGCGAAAGAGAGTTCAAACGATGGCTGACCTTCGGCGCCTTCCAGTTCCTCAAGACGGTTGGGCTGTGCGCGTCGAAGGTGGCGAGGGATCACCGCTGGTCGCCGATGCAGTCATCG
>JAIYCA010000127.1 GCA_027488265.1 Planctomycetaceae bacterium | reverse complement strand
CGAGCGACTGACCCGTCGTGTGTTCGTCGCAATCGATCGAAACTCCTGGTTTCAGCGCGCGGAAGCGTTTCAACCAGGTGCGTTGCTGTTTCGCAAGGCGACGCGATCGAATCTTCGTGCTCTCGGCCGCGTCTTCAAGGTCGCGCGCGCGCGGCGGGCGCGTGCCATCTCCAATCGCCTGCACAAGTTCCTCGTAACCGCAGGCAGCGCGCGCTTGTGCGCAAAGTGGTCCGCGCTGGAGCAACGCAGCAACTTCTTCGACGAAGCCTTCGTCGAACATCCGTCGCACGCGCGCGTTGATGCGCCGATTGATCGCTTCCACCGGCCAATCCAAGATCACGGTGAAGAGATCGTTTCGACGAGGTGTGACCCCAGCATCGTCCCACGTCGTTCGGCGCGTGGTTGCGGTATCGCCAGTCGTGTGTGCAATTTCAAGCGCGCGCGTGATGCGGCGTCGATCGTTGGGATGAAGGCGCGCTGCAGCAACTGGATCACTCGCCGCAAGCCGTGCGTGGAGTTCTGCGCTCTCGATTTGCGCGAGTTCCGCGCGAAACGCAGGATCCGCGGCGGGTGCCTCGTCGAGGCCCTCCAGAAACGCACGGATGTAGAGGTTCGTTCCGCCAACGACAATCGGCGTCTTGCCGCGCGCAAGAATGTCATCGACCGCCGCATCCGCGATTACAAGCCACTGCGCAACGGTGAAACCTTCTTCGCCCGCGTCGACGAGATCGATCGCGTGGTGCGGAATCTCCGAGCGCTCGGCGGCGGTGGGCTTCGCAGTACCGATGTCCATGCCGCGATAGACCTGCATCGAATCAGCACTGACGAGTTCGCCGCCAAGCTGGCGTGCAAGACCCATCGCGAGATCGCTCTTACCGCCAGCGGTGGGGCCGAGGATGACAATCACGCGTGGAGACATACGAGTGGAGACACGCGGGTGGATCTGCGCGGACCGCGCAGGGATCAAAGCCTGTCGGAAACGGGTACAGCCTCAAGTGCTTTCAAGTGTTCTCAAGCGTCATCAAGAGCATCAAGACAAACGAGGTGCTTACCTTCGAGAACCTCAAGGCTCGCGCCGCCGCCCGTCGAAACATGCGAGAACTTGTCAGCGAATCCAAGCTCTTCAACCGCGGCTGCAGTGTCGCCGCCACCAGCGATGGTGACGGCACCCTTCGCGGTCGCGTCGGCGCAGGCTTGCGCGATCGCGCGTGTTCCGGCGTCAAATGGTGGCATTTCGAACACACCCATGGGTCCGTTCCAGACAACCGTGCGGCTCTCCCGCACGGCCTTTGAAAACTCCTCGCGTGTCGCAGGACCAATATCAAGCCCCATCACTCCGTCAGGAATTGCGCCAGTCACGATCGTCGTCGGCGCGTGCGCTTCGAACTTCGCGGCGCAGACATGGTCTGTTGGTAGGAGGAAGGCGCAGCCCCGTGCCTTGGCCTTTGCGAGCAACTCACCCGCGAGCTCAACGCGGTCCGCCTCGACGCGGCTCGAGCCCGTTGCAACGCCTTGCGCACGCAGGAAGGTGTAGGCCATCGCGCCTCCGACGATGATGCGATCCACCTTCGTCATGAGGTTCTCGATCGCGAGGATCTTGTCGGAAACCTTCGCGCCGCCGAGGATCGCCGTAAACGGCCGCTCGGCAGCAGCGATACGTCCGTAGAGGTACTCCAATTCGGCGGCGAGCAAGCAGCCAGCCACGCTCGGGCATCCACGCGCGCGCATGGCGAGCGGAAGCGCATGCATTGAGGCATCCGCGCGATGGCTCGTGCCAAACGCGTCATTGACGTAGAGGTCGCAGAGCAACGCCAGTTTCTCGGCAAACGTCGGATCACCCTTTTTCTCGCCCTTCGCAAAGCGGAGGTTCTCGAGCAAGATCACGCCGCCCGCGGGCATCCCCGCGATCGCCGCGCGTGCGGTTTCGTCCGAGCAATCGTTCGAAGGGAAATGAACCCCGTGCACGGCCGCCGGACCGAGGAGTTCGGCGAGGCGCTGGGCGACTGGGGCGAGCGAGTACTCCGGCTCGTGGCCTTTCCCCTCGGGTCGGCCGAGGTGGCTCCCAAGCACGACTCGCCCGCCTCGCGCGAGCACCGATCGGATGGTCGGCAGGCTTGCGCGAATGCGGCGATCGTCGGTGATCACGCCGCCCTCCATCGGGACGTTGAAATCCACGCGGATGAAGACCCGCTTCCCGTCGACCGCGACCGCCTCAATGCGCTTCTTGTTCATGGGGGCGCACTATACGTGCCGCATTCGGAGGAGTCGGCCCGAAGAGACCCCGCGCAATGGAGTGGCCCTATGAGCGTTCCTCGAAAGAACTGACCGAGAAGAGCGGAAGAACGCGCAATCTTGTCGCGTCTCGGTCGGTATGATCGCCTCCTCAAGATGGCGGGGTTGGTCGTCTGGGCCTGGCCACTGGTTCCACGATCGTCTTCCGCGGCACGTTTGGTGCCGTCATCCGCTCTGTCTTGTGTGTGTCTATCTGCCGATTCGCGTTACCTCCCGAAATCTCTGGAGCACTTCATGAGCCTTCCGTTTGACCTCAGACTTCTCGCCGTTCCTGCCATCGTTGCCTGTGCCTCGTGGACCGCTCCAGCGCTCGCGCAAGAAGAAGCGCTGAAGGTCGGTTCGGCCGCTCCAGCGATCACGGTCGACTGGGTGCAAGGAAACGTTGGCGACACCAGCGACAGCTCCAAGACCTACGTCGTTGAGTTCTGGGCGACGTGGTGTGGCCCGTGCATGCGCTCGATTCCCCACCTCAATGAGTTGCACACGAAGTACAAGTCGAAGGGCTTGGTCATCATGGGCATCTCCGATGAGCCGATGGGCACGGTGAAGCCGTTTGTTTCGAAGAAGGGTGGCGCGATGAGCTACCCAGTCGCGGTCGACAAAGACAACCAAATGAAGCGCAATTGGATGGAAGCCGCGAAGCAAAACGGCATCCCATGCGCGTTCGTGGTGAAGGATTCAAAGATCGCCTGGATCGGAAATCCGCTCGACCCGAACTTCGACAAGGTCGTCCTCGGCACGATGAGCGGTCGCTACAACCCTGCGCTCTCGAAGAAGGCTGAACCAATTCTCAAGGCAGCGAAGGATGCCGTGCGCGTCAAGAATTTCCAAGATGCGTACAAGCACTACGACTCGTTGATCGAGATCGACCAGAAGTTCTTCGGCGACGTGATGGTTCTCAAGTACAAGACCATGCTGATCGATGCGAAGGATCCGGAGGGCGCAAAGAAGTGGGGCACCAGGGTGATGGTGCTCGCGAGTGGTCTGAAAGACGGTGTCACGCTCCAAGAACTGCTGGAGACGATCCTCAACGACAGCGCCATTGAAACGCGCGACTACCAGCTTGCACGCGAAACCGCGATGCTTCTCGATAACCAAACCGGCAGTGCCTCGAGCAAGGCTCTTCTCGCCGAGATCTACTCGCGCCAAGGCAACCTCGCCAAGGCAGCCGAAGTGCAGTACGAGGCTTGGATGAAGGCTGATCCGTCGGAAAAGACGGACTACAAGCGTGTTCTCGACGGCTACAAGAAGGCGGCCGCGAAGGCTGGCGCTGTGAAGCCAGCGGAGAAAGCGACCGACGCTCCAGCTGCCGAGTAATGGCCCCCTCTCGCGGGACGCCCTCGCGCCGAGAGCTTTCGCGCGATACGCTCGCGGCATGGCGGCTCTCGACAATCATGCATCCACTCGAACGGCTCCCATTGCTGGGAGCCGTTCGCTTTCACGTTTCGCACCCGGAACCCTTCTCATCGCGCCGTCGATCCTCTCCGCGGATTTCGCGCGGCTTTCCGACGATTGCCGTACCGCGCTCGCCGCAGGGGGCGACCTCCTGCATGTCGACATCATGGACGGTCACTTCGTCCCGAATCTCTCGATGGGGCCTGCTGTCTGCGACGCCGTCCATCGCGCGCTTCCCGATGTCGTGCTTGACGTCCATCTGATGGTCACCGAACCCGCGGCGTACATCGAGCCGTTCGCCAAGGCAGGCGCTGGCAACATCACGTTTCACGTCGAGGCGGTGAGTGATCCCTGTCCGCTCATCGATCAGATTCACGCGCTCGGGATGACCGCCGGACTGGCGATCAACCCCGACACGCCTGCAAGTCGAATCATGCCGTTCCTCGGCCTGATCGACCTCGCGCTTGTGATGAGCGTGCACCCTGGTTTTTCAGGACAGAAGTTCATCGATGCGGTGTTGCCAAAGACGCGTGCGATCCGCGACGCGGCAGGACCAGCTCTTTGGGTTGAGATGGATGGCGGAGTCGGACCGGACAGCGCACCGCGGTGCCGAGCCCACGGCGCGAATCTCCTCGTCGCTGCAAGTGCGATCTTTGGGAAGACGGACTACTCCGCCTCGATCGCTGCGCTCCGAGCATGAGCCTCAGGCGTCGAACCACACCATGAGGTTCCGCGCCGCGCGATGTGCGCTTGTACTTTACGCTACACTTCGCCTCGTGGCTGAAACGACTTGGACGCAGACCGACCTCGCGCAAACCCCGAAAAAGGGCGTTCCCGAAGGCCTTTGGATGAAGTGTCCCTCCTGTGAGGAGACGCTCTTCAAGAAGGCCGTCGAGTCGAACCTGTGGGTTTGTCCAAAGTGCCAACATCACATGCGCGTCTCCGCGCGTCAACGGGTCGAGCAACTGCTTGATCCTGGCACCTTCGAAGAGATCGATTCCCATCTCGTCGCGATCGACCCACTGCAGTTCGTCGATACCAAGCCGTATCCCGCGCGCATCGCCGACACGCGCAAGAAGACGGGCGAACGCGACGCGTTGCTCTCCGGTTTCGGCTTTGTCAAAGGCCGACGCGTGGTGGTCGCCGTGATGGACTTCACCTTCCTTGGTGGCTCCATGGGCTCCGTCGTTGGTGAGAAGATCACGCGCGCCATCGAAGCCGGCATCAACCACAACGTTCCTGTCGTCACGGTCGCCTGCTCTGGCGGCGCACGCATGCATGAGTCGGGCTTCTCGCTCATGCAAATGGCGAAGACGAGCGCCGCGCTCGTCTTCGCCATTTGCAT
>JAIYCA010000363.1 GCA_027488265.1 Planctomycetaceae bacterium | reverse complement strand
CGCCAAAGCCGATGGCGGTGGTGAGTGCCGTGAATGCGACGGCGCGAATCGTGGGCGCGAGATTCGCGCGATCCTCGCGATCGCGATGGATGATGTGAATCGCGCTGTCGATCCCGAGTCCGACGAGCATCGGGATCGCGAAGAAGTTCGCAAGGTTGAGATGCGAGCCGAAGAAGGGAAGCAGCGCGATGGTCATGACAACACCCGCGACGACCGTCGCGGTCGCGAGCAACGCCGGGAGAATTGCGTGGAACGACAACGCGGCGATGACCGTCACGGCGAGCACAGCCCACAGGCTCGTTTCGATGAACGCGCCGCGCATGTCGCGAATCGACTCGAGTTGCGTGATGGGGACACCTGTCGCCTTCGGATCGACCTTTCGCACAGCCTCGACGAAACGCGCGAGTGACGCTTCATCCCACGCGTCTTCCTTCGGGATGAAGCGAACGAGGAATCGTCCGTTCGGCGACACGAGTCGGGGGGTGATCGCATCCGGCAGCGCATCGCGCAGAGGAAGTGTGGCGCCCCACAGGATGTTCCACGCGGCGCGAACGGCAGCGGAAGAATCGGCGGATAGCGGAGTATCGGTCACGCCTGCGCCTGCAGCGGCGACCTTCGCGCGGAGCGCCGCGCGCGCCGACGTGTCGCGCGGGATGACGTCAAGGATCGACTCCGCGCGCAGGATTTCAGGGTGTTCCGCAGCCTTCGCGACGAGCGCTTCCACTTCGTCGAAACTCGCAGCACTCGAAGCGGCGAACCACGATGCACTCGCGCTGTCCGCGAAGATGCGTCGTTCCCACTGCACGCTTTCAAGCGTCGGCGATTGCAATTCGAGCAGATTCGATTCGAAGCGCAGACCAGCTGGCAAGAAGACGAGGCAAGCGAGGATCGGGCAGAGCGCGGTCGCGATCTGCTGCCGATAGCTCCAGTTCGGCGGCGGACTCACAGGCGTGGGATCGGACGCGTCGTGGCCTTGCTCCGCAATCTGGACGCGCTCCACATCTTCGCCGCTCTCCACATCGTCCCGCTCGCTGCCCGCCGCGCGTGCCTTCCCGCCGTCGAGAAGCGCGAGCAACGCAGGGAGCACCGTGACCATCGCGAGCGCGCAAAGAAGCAGCCCAGCGCCCGCGATGACGCCGAGTTCGCGCAGTCCCCCGAAATCGCTGAACCACGCGCCGAAGAAGACGGCGGCTGAACCCGCCGCACCTGCGAGCGTGCTCGGCCCGACATGTCGGACGGCGAGCATGGCCGCGTCGCGCGACTCGCGCGTTCGACGAAACTCGCCGTATCGGCTCACGACATGTACGCCGTAATCGAGCCCTGCACCGACGAGGACGAGCATGAAGACCGTCGACAACAGATTGAGGTGACCGACAAGAAGCGTCGCCGCGCCATACGTCCAGCCCGTAGCGATCGCGAACGCAACGACCGCGAGCAGCGGCCGCCGTACGCCGCGGAAAACCCGAATGAAAAGCAGCGTGATGATGACGAGCGAAACGGTGCTCGCGATTGCCATGTCGCGATTCGCGGTCGCCATCTCATCGTGTTGCAACACGGGTTTGCCCGTGACACCGATCTCGACCGTTGGATGCGCCGCGCGTACGGCATTGACTGCCGCACGAATCGCTGCGATTGGTTCTCCGACCGGGTCAAGCAGCGAAAAATCCTTGACCGGCATCGCTTCGACGAAGTAGAGCGTTCCGCCTGGCGCACGCAGGTATTCGCGCGGCCGATCGACGCTCAACGCCGTCGCCACCAGCGGATGCGCCGCGACATTTCCGCGTGCGACATCGGCAATCGCGCTCGCTTCTGCCGCCATCGCGGTGAGCTCCGCGTCGCTCGCAGCCCACGACGCGAGCCGCCATTGATCCTCGGGCGCAATCGACGACGCTGAACTCGTGACAAACGGCTTCTCATCGAGTAGATCGAGCGCGCTCGCGAGTGCATCGACTGCCGCGCGCGCGGCAGCGTCATCGCTCGACGCTGCACCTTTCGGCTTCGGATCGACCGCGATCACAACACCTTCAAGATCACCAAACTCCTCTTGAAACGCGCGGTACTCGCGCATGAACGGCCGCTCGGGCGCGATGAGCGAATCGGTGTCGCTGTCGAGCGCGAGGTGGAACATCCCAAGCCACGCGCCCATCACGGCAATCACCGCGCCGACGGCGACAACCGCGCGCGGCCACGTCGTGACGAGTTGCGCGAGCCGTCCGATCACGGACGTGCGGCCTCAACTATGGCGCCATCCGACTCGCGCTTGCTGTCCGACTCGCGCTTGCCGTCCGACTCGTGCGTGCCGTCAGAATCCTGCGCGCCGCGTCGCCCACCGAACAACGCGTTCTTTCCGAGCCGTGCGAGCAGCCCGACGGTCGCAGTCGGCTTGTGAAGGCTCACCATCACCGCTTCGAACGCGCGCAGGAAATCGCGCACATCGGCCTCAGAAATCACAAGCGGCGGAATCAACTTCACGACGTCTTGGTTGTGCCCCGCGACTTGGCAAAGAATGCGGTGATCTTCCATCAACGGCACGACGACCGCCTGCGCGAAGAGGTTCTTATCCATCGCATGCGTCGCGGCCCAATTCGCCTTCAAGAGAAGCGACTTCGGCGGGCCGAACTCGATGCCGATCATCAGTCCGCGCTGACGCACTTCCTTCAGCATCTCAAAGCGCGGCTTCATCGCTTCGACGCCTTCGCGAATCATCGCGCCCATGCGGCGCGCGTTCTCAGCGGCGTTCGTCTCGTCGTACGCGGCAAGCGCGGCGAGGCCCGCGGTCATCGCCATCGCGCCCTGATGGAACGTCGACGAATGCACGATCGCGCGATCAAGCGTGGTGAAGACTTTCTTCCACACATCGCCCTTCACGAGCACCGCGCCAACCGGCACGTAACCGCCCGAAAGCGCCTTCGACAGGATCACCATGTCGGGCTCGACCGCGCCCTTCGCGCTGTCTTCCTGATCGAGCGCGAGGAACGAGCCCGTGCGACCGATGCCCGTCTGCACTTCGTCGGCGACGAACAGCGCGCCGTATCGATGGCAGAGTCGCGCGGCTTCGGCGAGGTAGCCGGGCGCATGGATGTTCACGCCCTTGCCTTGAATCGGCTCGATGATGAACGCCGCGACGTCGCCGCGCGCGAGCTCCTTCTCAAGCGCCGCGAGATCGTTGAACGCGACCTGTCGACACTCGGGGAGAAACGGCGCGAATCCTT
>JAIYCA010000419.1 GCA_027488265.1 Planctomycetaceae bacterium | reverse complement strand
CGACTTCACCGCGTCGACGCTGCCGAATCGCTTGACCAAGCCATTCGCGCGAACGGCGGGCGGAGCCGCGCGAGATGTGTCGCGCGGCTCAGCATCAATCGCTCCAACGAAGGTCGGGTTCGAGGGTCGAGACACGGGCACGCAGTGTATCGAGACGCTGCAAGTGCACTGTGGAACTGGCCGTTGGCTCGATGCGTCCACAAAGATGCGTCCCAAATCCGAAGACTGCCCATGTGTCGGGCGGCGCGCGTTTGCGGCAACCTGAGAGATTCCGCCAATCTCCTGCCCCGGCCGACTTCGGACCGCGACCGATCCAACACTCCCCAACAGCGACCGACATCGTTCCGAAAGTCACGAAGAAGTCCTACACTCCGCGCTCCCGTTGGACGGATCTGACGGGCCGCTCGTTCGGCGAGTGCACGTTGAGAGTTCGTGCGAAAGAGCGACGCTGGGCATGAGGCATTCACGGCGAAGTACGCCGGGGCAAGCAATGGCGACAGACGACACGGTCGGAGACAACGCAGCAGCGCCCGAATCGGGTGATCGCGATGGCTCTCGTGCGAATGCAGCGTCGCGTTTCTTCGTCTACGAACTCCGCGGCACAGCCCCACTCGACGTTGCGCAGCGCCAAGCCCTGTCGGAATTTGCGATCACAGAGCGCGCGAATTCTGGTTCGGCTGATCGCGCAACGCGAGCACTTGAACTCCTCGGCCAAGGCGTCGGGATCGTCGAACCTAGTGGCGAAATCGTCTGGATGAACCACGGGCTGTCGCGACAGACGCCTGAACTGATGCGGCGCTTCTCCGACGCGTGCGTCGAAGCGATCGCAGCGTGGCGGCGCGTGCGCTCCGTCGCTGGCACCGTGCGATCGACGTTTCGCGCGGAAGGTCGCTGGTATGACGTTGTGATGACGCCGATCCTTGCAGCCGCTGGCGCGCAGATTGATGGCGCGGTCGCGCTGCTTGTCGATGCGACGGCGACGCGCCGCATGCAAGATCGACTCGACGCCATCGACCAAGCGGGCGCGGCGCTCCTTCGATTCGACGAAGATGAGTTGAACGCACAAAATGCTGCCGAACGGCTGCGAACACTGGAAGCGCGGGTGTTGGGCGCAACGCGCAGCGTGCTCGGTTTCGACAACTTCGAGTATCGCATGACGAATCGCAAAACCGAGCAACTTGAACTTGTGTTCTGCTCGGGACTGGTGCCGCTCGGAATCGGCGAGCGAATCTTCGCGCGCGCCGAAGCCAACGGAATCTGCGGACTCGTGGCGGCGACGGGAGCGAGCGTCGTTTGCCCTGATGTGGCGCAAGAGCCCCGATACGTGCGCGGATTGCCAGGCGCTTCGAGCACACTGACCGTTCCTCTCCGACTGTACGACGAAGTTGTTGGGGTGCTCAACGTGGAGAGCACCGAGCGCGCGCACTTTGATGACGAGGATCGCATCGGCGCGGAGTTGCTCGGCCGATACGTCGCGCTCGCGTTGCACATGCTTGATCTTCTAGTGCAAGAACGCTGTGAAACGCTGCGCGCAACTTCGACAACGCTTGCGCGCGAAGCGGAATCTCCACTCGAAGAATTGACATACGCAGCTCGCGAACTTGAAAGTCGGGCCCACGATGATGCCTCGCGCGCGTTTGCGAAGCGCGTCACAGAGAACATCGCGCGCGTCGACGAACTGCTGAAAAATGCAGGCACTGCTCAGCGCGGCATCCTCGGAGCCGAGGAATTCATGCGCGAATTCTCGCGCGAAGGCCAAGTTGATCCGCGCTTCGCGGGCCGACGCATTCTCGTGGCTGATGATGACGAGGCCACGCGAGAAACCGTCCGCGATGTGTTCTTGCAACAAGGATGCAGTGTCACGGCGTGTATCGACGGAAAGGCCGCGATTGAGGCGGTCCGAGCACACGCCACCGCAGGAACCCCTTTCGACCTCGTGATTTCAGATATTCGCATGCCCGATGCGAATGGCTACGAAGTGTTCCGCGCGTCGAAAGATGCGCATCCCGAGACGCCCGTCATTCTCATGACTGGGTTTGGCTACGACCCAAATCACTCGATCGTGCGGTCAGGCCAAGAAGGACTTCACTGTCACCTGTTCAAGCCGATTGAAATTGCGCAACTGCTCGAAGAATCGCGCAAGGCGCTCACCGCGCGAGGTTAAGGCGATCGGTCCGCGTCGGTGTTCTCGCGAGTGAGCCGCAAATGAGCCGCACCCGCAGAGAAGCGTCCCTGCAGACAGATTTCGATCGAAAGTGAATCTCCACGTTGCGGGGCAGTGATCGTCGCTGGGAATCGCCTATCACGCGCGATGCGCCACCAAGACGCGCTCGTGACCATCGCCATCGCGAAGCACGTCGACATCGCGCCACCCCGCGCGGGTGCCGAGTTTTCGCACCGCTTCACCGTGTTTCCAGCCGATTTCGACAAGTAAGAGCCCACCCGCTCGCAATCGCTTCTCAGCGCCCGCGACCACGGAACGCACGAACTGCAGACCGTCGGCGCCACCCTTCAGCGCGCTCGCTGGCTCATACTCGCGCACATTTCGATCGAGTTCTTCGTACTCCGCGTCGGTGATGTACGGCGGATTGGACACGATGAGATCGAAGTGCTCATCGTCGCGGAGCGGTGCATAGAGATCACCGACGCGAAGGTCGATCGTCGCACCGAGACGCTCCGCGTTTCGCCGTGCAAGTTCAACGGCGTCCGCGACGAGGTCGGTCGCCACCAATTTTCTCGACGATGCATGCTTCGAGGTACTCGAAGCTGCTCCATCGACTACCTCGGCATCGCTCGCGCGCATCTGTCCATCGAGTGAGTTTTCGAGTGCGCCTTCGCGTGCGATGTCACGCGCGACCGGGAGGTTGACCGCGCGCGGCACATCGTGCGACTCCCCGCCACGCAGAGGCCGACATCCTGCCCCTTCCGGCCGTTGGATCGCTCGCAGACCAAGCGCGAGCGAAATGGCGATACAGCCGGTTCCGGTACATAGATCAAGGACATCGAGTGATGCCGAAGGCTGCGTGGCTTTGCGCTCACGCATCCAACCGAGCGCATGCTCCACGAGCACCTCGGTGCAAGGGCGCGGAATGAGTGTGGACGGACCAACTTCGAAATCGCGTCCGAAGAAGGGCCAGCGCCCGACGAGATACTGGACTGGTTCGTGACGCCCCGCACGCGTGACCAAGGCGCGCAGCTTGGTCAATTCATCTGGGGCGAGTTCACGCTCAGGCTCCATGTACAGCTTGAGCCGCTCACATCCGAGCACACTCCCGAGCAGGATCTCCGCGACAGCCCGTGGACTGTCCACCTCACGTTCTGAGAGGTACGGAACCATCCACGCAAGAAGTGCGCGAACGGTCCACGCACCGCTGCGCGAAGCTTCCGCCTGCGCCGAAACGCGAGCCGTCGGGTCGTTGTGTGCGCTTCGTGAACTACTCATGCATTCTCTCCTCACGTTTCCATGCGGATCCATGCGGATCCACGCAATAGGCGTGGGTCCGAGCGGCATGGCGCCGATGGGGTCCGCGCCAACGGGCGGCGATCGTACGGCCTACTGCGGGTGTCAAAAGGCAACGCAACGGATTCCCAACGCATTCGCGCGGGGAACCGAAATCCCTTCCGATTTCGTCAGGCTTCGATCGACCTCCGAAACGATCCCTCCCGCGCTGCGTTGAAGGATGATGGCTTGCCGCGCCACTCGCAGGGCCCCGCTACCATGTCCGCCCCTCCCGACGCAAACCGACGAACACTTCGGAAAGCCCCCTCATGCCGACGATTCCAGCGCCGCATCAAGAAATCCTCACCGCCGTCTGTGCACTCGCGCAGGCGAAGGATGTCTTCACGCGAATTGAAACCCTTGATGATCGCATTCGCTGCCACGCGAAGGGTTGCCCCGAGCCGGCGTGGTACGAGTTGGCCTCCACCGACGCTGGGCTCGTTGTGCGCTTCGCGACGCCCGATCGTTGGCTCAGCGAGTCGATCGAGTCCGATCTCATGCACTTCGGTGATCCGATTGAGGAACTTGTCGAGGAGGAGCTCGCGGAACTCGGCTGGCGCGGAAACGTGCCAACGGTCAAGCATTTCCGCGATGACGCGAAGTTGTACACCTTCGAGAATCCCGTCCCGCTCAACGACTCCACAGGATCGAGCGCGGCGGAACTCGCAACGAAGTTTTTGCTCGCCTACGAAGCCGCGTTTCGTGCGCTTGGCGATGTCGGCGGCGGCGATGAAGACGAGTGAGAGAGGCGCGAGAGGTTTGGGCCTGCAGATTTCAGGAACGAGTGTGTCAGATGGAAACATCGCTCGATCAATGCTCTCTTTGAGAGCTTGATGCGAGTTTGCTCCGCAGGATGAACGGCGTTTTGCGCCGTGAAGGGAACAGGGTGTCGGAAACGGGATGGCAATGCGCGTACTCATGCTCGGCTGGGAGTTTCCTCCGTTTATTACGGGCGGTCTTGGCACGGCCTGCTACGGTCTGACGAAAGCACTCGACCGCCAAGGGGCTGAAGTCACGTTCGTCCTGCCCAAGTCTGTGCCGGCGGAGAGCGCATCGCACGTGCGACTTGTGAGTCCTGGCGCGATCATCGAGCGTGTGCGTGAAAGCGCCGTCTCGGCCGCTCCCACGTCGAAACAGCCCTCCACGACGAGCACGACAGCTGCAGTTTCCGCAACAACCCGCGTCGGCAACGCTGTTCCCTCGGCTTCGGCGAGTCCTCGGCCAGTTGCCGCACCAGCGGAAATGTCGGCGAGTGAGCGCGAATCTTGGAATCGCATCGTCGAAGAATTTACGTCGACGCGCTTCATCGAATTGCCCGCAGAAGCCGGCAGTTTTTCATCCGTCTACGAATCGCACGGCGAAGCGGCGGGTGTTGGAACGGCAAATCGCATCGCGGAGAGTGTCCGCATGATGCGCGATGCGGGCTGGAGTATCGAGCGCATTCGCACGCTCGCAAAGGCCGGTGCGTTCCCCGAACTCACGCGCGATCCGATCGATCACGCGCTCGCCACAGCGCTTCCAGAGACAGCCGATCGACCGAAGGAAGCCGTTGCCGCCCGCGGCGCGGATGCCGCCGACTATTCCGGTGATCTTCTCGGAATGGCCGATCGCTACGCGCGATTTGTGGTGGATGCAACGCGCGGACTGGATTTCGACGTCATCCACGCGCACGATTGGCTGACGTACCCCGCGGGTCTCGCGCTGCAGAAACTGACGGGAAAACCGCTGCTTGTGCACGTTCACTCCACCGAGTTCGATCGCTCTGGCGAGCATCCTCACCAGCAGATTTACAACATCGAACGACGCGGCATGCACGGCGCCACGCGCGCGATCGCGGTGAGCATGCTCACCAAAAACGTCTGCGTGAATCGCTATGGCGTGAACGCATCGAAAATCGATGTGGTCTACAACGGCGTCGATTTGAATCCTGCCGACGTGGGCGTGCAGCCCATCCATTCGAAGGACAAAATCGTCCTCTACTTCGGCCGCATCACCATGCAGAAGGGCCCGGAGTACTTCATTCAAGCCGCAAAGAAAGTGCTTGAATACATGGACAACGTGAAGTTTGTTGTCGCGGGCTCCGGTGATCAGGCGCAGCGCATGATCGAGATGGCTGCGTCGATGGGCATCGGAAACAAAGTGCTTTTCACTGGGTTCCTGCGCGGTCGCGATATCGCGCGCGTCTTTGCGATGGCTGATCTCTACGTGATGCCGAGCGTGAGCGAACCCTTTGGTATCGCGCCGCTCGAAGCGATGAGTCACAACGTTCCCGTCCTGATTTCGAAGTCTTCTGGCGTGAGTGAAGTCTTAATGCACGCCCTCAAAGTCGACTTCTGGGACATCGAGGATATGGCCGACAAGATCATCGCGGTCTTGCGCCACCCACCGCTCTCGCGCCAACTCGTCGAACACGGCGCGTTTGAAATTCGCGGCATCAATTGGGACGGTGCTGCCACGCGCACGATCCGCTGCTACGACCGCGCACTCGCGGCCGTTGGTGCGCGGCCGACGTTCTGATCGCTCCACCGAGAGGCGCAAGCGGACCGCCCGCACGGCGGTCGGTTTTTCGTGGAATCGACGTTGTCCGCGCGGATGGTCCACCCCTGCTTGCGACCCATGCTGCAACCACGAATCGCCACGAATCGCCACGAATTGCCACGTCTCGCGTGGATTCACGCGTTTCCTGCGGCCGCGGCGAGAGCGGGCGGATCTATACTCTCCCCTTCCACTATGGCGCTGTTTTTCAAGTCGAAAAAGTCCGCTCCCGCTCCCGCACCTAGCCAACCGGCGTCGCCCGCAGGTCGCGCCGTTGCGCCTCTTGATCCAGCGCTTGAAGCGCGGACGGTCGCGATCGGCACCGACTTTCTGACACGCGCACGCAGCGCGAAGACGAACGTCCTTGCCGTCTGGTCCGAAGGCCTGATGGATTGGGCGATGCAAGATGAGGCCTTCAAGGTCCAAATCTTCCGTTTCGTCGACTGCTTCCCAACGCTCAAAGACAACGACGCGGTCTACGACCACCTCACCGACTACCTCGCACAACCTGGCGTGACACCGCCGCCTTTCGTCGCAACCGCGTTGAAGGCGGGCGTGCTGATGAAGGGCGTTGTCACGAAGACGATGTCGACGCAAATCACGTCGATGGCGTCGAAGTTCATCTGTGGCACCGACGCTGCGTCGTCGCTTCCAAGCCTCAAGAAGATTTGGGATTCGGGGCTCTGCTTCTCCGTCGATCTTCTCGGCGAAGCATGCGTGAGCGATGACGAAGCCGAAGCGTATCGCCGCAAGTATCTCGATCTCATCGAGAATCTTCCTTCGACGGTCGCTGCGTGGGGCGCGAATCCGCGTCTTGAGAACGATCACCTCGGGCCGATTCCGCGCACGAACGTCTCGATCAAAATCAGCTCGCTTTCTGCGCGCGTTGATCCGATCGATACCGAAGGCTCGATCCGCGGCTTGCTCGACGCGCTCGGCCCAATTCTCGAAACCGCGAAGCGCAAAGGCGTTTTCGTCAACTTCGACATGGAGCAGTTCGCGCTCAAGGATTTGACGCTCGAACTCTTCATGCGTGCGTGCGAGAAGCACGATTTCCACGCTGGCTTGGCAATGCAGGCGTACTTGCGCTCGGGCGACGATGACGCGCGCCGCATCATCGAGTGGTCGAAGCGCACGGGCCGCCAAGTCACGGTTCGTCTCGTGAAAGGCGCGTACTGGGATTACGAAACGATCAACGCTGAACAACAAGGCTGGCCTGTTCCGGTGTGGAGCCGCAAGGTTGATACCGACGCGAGCTTCGAGCGCATGGCCGCGGCGTTTGTCGCGTCAACGCCCGCGACCAAGGGCGAAGGCGGCGTGAAACTCGCGCTCGGAAGTCACAACGCGCGCTCGATCGCAGCGACGCTCGCAGCACTCGAGAAGCGCGGACTTCCAAAGTCGGCACTCGAACTGCAAATGCTCTACGGCATGGGCGATCAACTCAAGAGCGCGGCGATCGATCTCGATCTTCGCTTGCGCGAGTATTGCCCCGTCGGCGAACTGATTCCAGGCATGGCGTATCTCGTGCGTCGTCTCCTCGAGAACAGTTCGAACGAATCGTGGCTCAAAGCAGGCTTCAAAGACAACGCATCCGCCGAGAAACTGCTCGCGAGTCCGCATCGCGCGTTTGACACCGATCCAGGTGTTGAACGCATCGCACAAGGACCCGAGCGTCACGCGTTGAGTGCAGCTCCCGCTGGCATTTCAAATGGTCGCCCGTTCTTTACGGAGCCCATGCGTAACTTCGCCGAATCATCGGCGCGCTCGAATTTCGCCGCAGCGATCACGCGTTCCAACGTCGCGAACGTTGCGAATTCCGGCGCCGCCGATGATGCGAAGCGTGCGGTCGCTGCTGCGCACGCTGCGTTCCCCGCGTGGTCAGAGAGTCCATACACAACACGTGCTGCGGTACTTGTCGCAGCCGCTGCCGAGATGCGCACGCGTCGCGATGAACTGTCGGCGATCATCGTGAAAGAGTCGGGCAAAGTGTGGCGCGAAGCGGACGCCGATGTCTGCGAAGCGATTGATTTCTGCGAGTACTACGCGCGCGAAGGCGCGAAACTCTTCGAAGCCGAGCGACTCGGCAAGTTTGTCGGCGAACTCGACGAACAGTGGTATCAACCGCGCGGTGTTGCTGCGGTCATCGCTCCGTGGAACTTCCCGCTTGCGATTTGCTGCGGTATGACCGTTGCTGCACTCGTGACGGGCAACACGGTCGTCGTCAAGCCTGCAGAGCAAACGCCGTCGATCGCGCGCACGATGTGCGAGATTCTTTGGCGCGCAGGCACGCCGAAAGACGTGCTGCATTTCATCGCGGGCCCTGGCGAAACCGTTGGTGCGACCCTCGTCCGCGATCCGCGCGTGGCGATCATTGCGTTCACAGGCTCGAAGGCCGTTGGTCTCGACATCGTGCAAGCAGCTGGCGTCGTGGCGCCGGGACAAGAGTTCGTCAAGAAGGTTGTCTGCGAAATGGGCGGCAAGAACGCCGTCATCATCGACACGTCTGCTGATCTTGACGAAGCAGTGCTTGGCGTTCGACAGAGCGCGTTCGGTTTCTGCGGTCAGAAGTGTTCCGCAGCAAGCCGCGCGATTGTTGTCGGCAGCGCGTATGAGCCGTTCCTTCATCGACTCGTGGGCGCAACGAAGGCGCTCGTCGTTGGCGATCCCATGAATTCGGGCACCGACATCGGCCCCGTCATCGACGAAGAGGCCGCACGCAAGATTCGCTCGTACATCGAAATCGGAAAGACCGAGGCAAGCATGAACTCACGCTCGAAGTACCCGCGGGACTCGAAGCGAAAGTTGGCAAGCCGTACGTCGGTCCTTCGATTTTCAGCGGCATCAAGCCTGACGCGCGTCTTGCGCGCGAGGAAATCTTCGGACCAGTGCTCGCCGTGATGTATGCGAAGGACTTCGATG
>JAIYCA010000142.1 GCA_027488265.1 Planctomycetaceae bacterium | reverse complement strand
GATGGCAACGCGGGCTTCCAGCGAACAAGCGAATCTTGGCTCATCTGCAACGAATGTTCAAACCACCGATGCGACGCTCGACGCATCGACGGCCGCGGCTACCGAAAACGCAAACGCTGCGACCATGGAAAGCGCGAGCGCAGAATTGGGTGCAGACGTAAATCCAGCACCGCTCGAAGGCGACATCAGCGCAGGTTGGCTTCTCGCGGGCGCGATCGCACTCGCTTGGATTGTCTCCACATGGGTTCGCCGCCGAAGTTCGCGCGCACTTCGTCAAGCACTCGCGCACGATCGTCCGCAGGAGGATCCTGATGCGGGCTACCCGCTCCTTGAGACCATCGCCAGCGCCGCGTTTCGCCGCATTCGGGCAGAACGCGAACGCCAATCGCGGCTTGCCGATCGACTCAGCGAAATCGAGCGCGTTCTTCGCGCGACGCCCATTGCGGTCATCGCACTCGATCATCTCGAACGCGTGATCTCTGCGAATCCTGCGGCAGAACGATTACTGGGCTTCGACGAGCGAGTTGCTCGAGGAAGGTTGCTGCAAGATTCCGTTCGTCAACCAGCACTCAATCGCGCGATTCAGTCAGCACTCTCGACACAAGAGCGCGTGACGGGCGAACTCCACTTGGAGTTCGACGCACCACTCGAGGTGCAGTTTTCGTGCGAACCACTGCATCAAGATGGGCAACCGCCGGGACTCGTCGTCAGCCTTGTCGACGTCACACGCATGCGACGGCTCGAATCGATGCGCAGCGAGTTCGCCGCGAACGTTTCGCACGAATTGCGCACCCCGATCACCAACATCAAGGGTTACATCGAGACGCTGCTGCAGATCGATGACGCGGAACCAGCACAAACGCGCCGATTTTTAGAGATCGTGCATCGCAACACCGTGCGTCTCTCAGGAATCGTCGAAGATATTCTCACGCTCGCATTCCTTGAAGAACCTGAAGCAAAGCACGCGCTGCCGCTCGACCCGATTGTGGTTCACGACGTTGCACAGCAAGTCGTGGAAGACCTCGGCTCGGCGGCGTCTGCGCGCGGCATGAATCTTGTCGTCTGCGGAGAGAAAGATGCGCGCGTCGTCGGGAATCGCTCACTTCTTGAGCAGGCACTCGCGAACTTCGTCTCCAACGCGATCAAATACTCTGCGGAAGGAACCACGGTCAAAATCGAGATTTTGGAGGAGGCAGCCTCGCTCCGAATCTCGGTTTCCGACTCTGGGCCAGGTATCGCGCCCAAGCACCTCCCCCGCATCTTCGAACGCTTCTATCGCATCGACAAAGCACGCTCCCGCACTCAAGGCGGTACGGGGCTTGGACTTGCGATCGTGAAGCACATCGCCACGATTCACGGGGGTCGTGTCGAAGCCGCGAGTGAACTTGGTCGCGGAAGCCGATTTAGTTTGATCCTGCCCCGGTCTGTGGATGGTTCTGTCGGCGCGATGAGCGGGACTGCGGCGAGTTCTGCAAAACGCGCGGACTAAACTCTCTCGTTGTGTATCCTTCGCGTCCGTCCGATCGGAAATGTGCGCGAGATCTGATGTGTGCCCCGCACACAATGTGAACTCGATCTTCGTCCACCATCAGCGAAGCTTGAAGAAACTACCCGTCGGCTGCGTGAGGGCATCAACAACCGCAAAGGTCCTACTCGCATCGCCTGCACGCCTCTTGATTTTGCCATTTCGGTTTCAACAGAGACTATCGAACCATGAAGATCTTCCAGCGCCTTTCCCTCGCGTCGCTCGCCCTCACCTCTGCCGCGTTGATCGCAGCCGGCCCACAAGATTCGGCAGACCTTTCCAAGCTGAAGGGCGCGATCAAAGTCGATGGCTCTTCAACCGTTTATCCGATCACGGAAGCCGTTGCTGAGGAGTTCAACAAGGTCGCTTCCAAGGTTCGCGTCACCGTGGGTATCTCCGGTACCGGCGGCGGGTTCAAGCGGTTCAGCGCAGGCGAAATCGATATCGCCGACGCCTCGCGACCTATTAAGAAGGCTGAGTCGGATGGTGCCGCGAAGTCAAAGGTTGAGTACGTCGAACTCCCTGTCGCGTACGACGGCCTCACGATCGTCGTGAACCCGAAGAACACGTGGTGTACTTCGCTCACGGTTGATCAGGTGAAGAAGATCTACTCCGCGTCCGGTGGCGTGAAAACCTGGAAGGATCTCGACGCGTCGTGGCCTGAAAAGCCCATCAAGGTCTATTCGCCCGGCACCGACTCGGGAACGTTCGACTACTTCAAGGAAGTCACGGTCGGAAAGGATGGCTCCATCCGCAGCGATATGAGCGTCTCGGAAGACGACAACGTGCTCGTCCGCGGCGTTTCGGGCGACGAGAACTCGATCGGCTTCTTTGGCTGTGCGTACTACTTCGAGAACAAGGGCAAGGTGAAGTCGATCGCCATCGACAATGGCAAGGGTGCCGTTGCTCCGACGACTGAGACAATCGAAAACGGGACCTATGCCCCGTTTAGCCGTCCGCTCTTTATCTATGTCAACAAGGCGAGCGCTGAGAAGCCTGAGGTCGCCGCGTTCGTCGATTTCTACCTCAAGAACACCGCCGAACTCGCGGCGGAAGTCGGATTCGTTCGTCTCCCGGAGGCGATTTCAGCCAAGGTGGCAGCGAACTGGTCGAAGCGCCGCACGGGCACCCAATTCACGACGCCAGAAGGCGAAGCCGTGACCGGATCGCTCGCGCAGGTCTACGAATGATTGAGCGCGCTCAACGCCCGCAATGGTCAGCAGGTTTCTGACACGCATTCACCGACGGCGGCCCAACTCAGGTCGCCGTCGGTATTTGGGAGCAATCCTTGGGATGATCCTTGGGCACGTTGCCCGATCACCCCATCGTTCCGCCTACGCACGAGTTTGACCGTCCCTTGATGGAATCCTCGCCCAAGGCCTCCCCACCCGTG
>JAIYCA010000049.1 GCA_027488265.1 Planctomycetaceae bacterium | reverse complement strand
TCAAGCGCGGTTGCTCAGGAATCGAGTGGCGGGGGCGACTGCGCGCCAAGCCCGCGTGTGAGGTGCGGCGCGTCGATCGAAAGCGTCGCCGCGAGTGTGTTGACTCCGTTCGTCGCGTTTGATTCGACCGAGCCAACCGAGCGAACGCTTCCGTTCGACGCTTCGCTGCTCTGCCCAGCACTATTCGGTGTTCCACCAACTTGCACCGCACTCGCTTGCGCAACATTGCTTCCGTTCGATGTCACTTGTTGCGGCGACTTCGAAGCCTCGGTTGCGTTCGGCGCAAATGTTCCGGCGACGTTCCAGCGGACGCCTGCAGCGTCGGCGTCGATCTTCGCGGCATCATCGAAGAAAACTTCCACGCGTGCGTCGCGAGCACCCGCAGCAAGCGACTTCGGCTTGACCGTGATCGACTCGCGGGGCTCACCGATGTAGTGCGCGTCGAATCGGCCGCTCGCTGATTCGGACCGCATCCATCCGACGATGGCGTTCGCTCGCGGCGCGAGCAATTCTCGCACGAGTGGCGATTCGAAGCGGCAATTCGCGAGTTGCGCGTCGAG
The DNA here is from genome assembly GCA_027488265.1 of Planctomycetaceae bacterium. Lineage (GTDB taxonomy): Bacteria > Planctomycetota > Phycisphaerae > Phycisphaerales > SM1A02 > QWPT01. The sequence goes on along the minus strand of JAIYCA010000049.1, from coordinate 3,559 downwards.
TGGCGTGGAGCCTTCCGCAGCGGCCATGGAAAGCGGGCCGGAAAGCCGGAGAATGCCGTCGTCTTGATTGCCGTCCGAAAGTCGGAACTCGAGGCTCTCAGCGCGCAGTGCATTTCCTGAAACGGCGATGCGGCCCGCGACGCGATCGGCGCGCACACGGCTTCCATCGAGTGTGATCTCGAGCCAATCGGGCGTGAGAACGCCTTCAGTTTCAGCGCCCTTTGCGGAAACGGTCCGACGAACCTTTCCATCCATCGAGCCCGACGGCCCGTAGCGCGTGAATCGCGCTTCGGCGGTCGCGGGATCGGCGGCGAGATAGCCTTCGAACGCGCGGTCGATCGGAAGATCGTTGAGTTCGAGTTCGATCGAACTCGCTGGTCCGTCGAGATCGGTGAAACCTCGTGCAACGACCGATCCACTTCCGTGACGACCAACGCATTGTTCAAACGTGAGTCGCTCAGGCACGATGTCAATCTGGGCGGCACACTCTTCGAGCGTGAAATCAGTCGGCCACGGGAGACCTTCGTCGGCAAGCCAGGCGCGACCCGCGGCATCAGGCGCAGCGGTGCCGCCAGAAAACGCGATGCGGAAACGGAAATCCTCGCGTCCATCTGGTTTCGACGTCACGAGTCCGTTGAGTTCGATCGCGCCGGAAAGTCCGAGCGCGCGCAAGAGTTCACCGCCGGGAGCGAGTTGCTCGCCAGGCCAACCCGATGGAATCTCATCGCCATCGTGCGGAATCGCGGCAAGCAACGCGGGATTGAGCGTGTCGCCTTTGTCGGTGATTTCAATGAGCGGGCGAAGGTCACGGCCGCCCTTGCCATCGCGCGGAATGTTCACCGATCCTGAGACGTTGAAGACGCCGCCCGCGGGAGTCGTCGCGGTGAGGCCGCCGCCTCCAATGACAATCGCTTCATCGAGCACTTGGAAGCGACCTTGCTTGATGCGCAGGGGATACGGGAAACGGCCGAACATCACGCCCGCATCGCGCACTTCGACATTGCCTGTGACATAGATCGGTTGTCCGAAGCCGGCTGGCGAATAGACCCGCATCTGAAAACCGCAACGCCCGCCGAGCGCGAAGGGGCCTGCAGCGATGGAGCGTTCGAGTCGTTCGCGTGTCGCGCGGTCTGTATCGTCTTCGCTCAGTCGCGCGAGCTGCTGACGTTGTTCGACAAGCAGGGCCGCGTCAGGCAGAAGGCCCACCTTTGCCATTCCCGATGCAGCGCGTTGATCGAAGAGAAGTTCGAGCGCTTCACGTGCACCGCCCTCGAAGCTCGCGAAGAGCGTCGCGTCGATTGGTGCGTCGTCACAGCGAATGTCCAGATCAATCTCTGCGCCGCTCGCGATGCCGTCGAGTCGACCTTCGATGGACACGGTGACTTCAGGGGTTTCTGCGGCATTCGCGGTGTTCGCGGCATCGACGGGCCGACGAGCCTTTCCGACGATGCGTTCGACGACGAGATTGTCGCCCTCGAAACCAATCGTGCCGGAGACATCGACGAGCGGATATGGAAACTCTTCGAAGGCGCCAGCGCAGCGCGAAAGTCGCAGCATTCCGCTTGATTGCAGTGGCGCAGGCTTTCGATTCTTGTCGGGGGAGCCACGTTCAAATCGCGTGTCGACATCGATCGTCCACTGGACGATGTTGAAGTCGGAGAGAATCTTGACCGCCGCTGTCGGAAGTTGCAGTGTGTCAGGCGCACCTTGCGTGATGACGGGCGATGAGAATTGCGGAATCGATGCGGTGAGCGTGAACGGCGCGATGCGTGCAGCTTCTTCGAGCCATGTGTCACGCTTCTCCCACGTAAATGGCTCGAGATCTGTGCGCGGAATGTCCAGTTGAAACGCGCACTCGAATGGCACGGGAATGACAAGTGCCTCTGGATCGCGCGCGCCGAGTTCGCCTTTGAGACCGCGAAGTTCAACGCGATCAGTCGAGACACGCAGTGTCCCTTCGCGCACTGTCATACGCGGTGTACTCTTGAGCGACACAGGCTTTCCGCCGGCGAATCCGCTCCACGCGTCTTCGAGGCTCGCTTCGCCGAGTGCGTCAAGCGGAAGATCGAGTGCGACGCCTTCGACATCGAATTCTGCGAAGGGCTCGCTTGAGGGCGAATACTCAAATCGGCCGCGCTTCAGTCGTCCGTCGAGCGAGAGTTTGCGCGTCCATTCGCGCACGGCAATCGGCGCGATCGCGAGCTCGTGGTTGTCGACAACCAAGTCATCGACCTCGAGGGAGAGTGCTTGATCGGTCGGTGAAAACTCGCCCTTGATCGTTCCAACACCAATGTTCCCGTCGGTGTCAGGACGGCCCGTCAGTTGCAGTTGGTAGCGTGGCTTCGCGTCTTCAAGTCGTTGCAGTGTTCCGCGGAATCGCAGTTCTCCAAGGCGTGTGTAGCGATCGCTGTCTGCGATGCCGTTCTCGATGACGAGTTCTTCGATCGTGACCGCGGGTGGATCGATGAGCTTGTCATCCGCCGAGTCATCTTTCGTCGGCACGTCAGGGCGCAGATCGAGCAGCGAGAACGAGTTGGGCTCGTTCGCGCGCTCGGCAAGGCGGAGTTCGAGTCGATTGACCGAAACCGCACGCACCGTCAGTTTGCCGATGAAGAGTTCCCACGGCGAAAACTCGACGTGCACGCGATCGGCGTAGGCAAGTTGACCTGTATCGCCCGCCCAGCCATCCACGCGAATGCGCACATCTTCAAGGACAAGCGTGTCGAATCCATCGAGTGCAATCTTCGATGCGGCGACGGGGCCGCCGATCGCTTTCGTTGCTCGCGGCAGAATGATCGAAACCAGCGTGGATGGACGCGTGAGATAGAAGAGACCTGCCGCACCGACGATCGTTCCAAGGACGAGAAGTCGCACCACCGTCCGTGTTCGCGGCAGTCCGAATCGCTTCGATCGCGGCGCAGCACTCCTTTGCCCCTCGCGATGGTCTTGGGATGTCGGCGTTCGATCAGAGTGCATGCAGGAGGGACGAGGAGGGGCGGACGGAAGCGAGCGCAAAGAAGGCCAGGCGGTGATGCGCGTTGTTGTCGCTTCAAGCCGTCGCGCGCAGGCGTCGGATTCTACGAAAGTGCATGCAGTTGTTGCTGACCAAGCAGCACGAATTCGTCGATGAAGTGCCCTCGAGCAGGTTGTGTGCTGTGTGAGGTGCGCGTCGGTTGTTTCTCGGGTGAATTGCCTGCTGCGGATCGGGTAAACGCGAGGGCTCGCGCGGGATTCGTATGATGCGCGCCGCGCGAGTACCGATCAGGTGCGAGTGCCACTCAGATTCGAGTACCACCTCCACATGTCGTCCGCATTGCCCAACCCAGCGCCGTCAAACCCAGCGCCGTCAAACCCCGCGTCGCTCAACTTCGCGCGTCGTACAGCCCTCATCACCGGAGCGTCGCATCGCGTTGGGCGTGCGATTTCGCTTGAACTCGCACGGGCTGGATTTGACTTGGTCCTGACCTACCGATCTCGGGCGGACGAATGTGGTGAAACAGCGCGACTTGCGATGGAAGCGGGGCAGGCAGCCGGATTCGCGATCTCTGCTTCGACGCAC
>JAIYCA010000313.1 GCA_027488265.1 Planctomycetaceae bacterium | reverse complement strand
TGGTCACAGGAGAGGCGCGCGATGCGGTGTTGCGCGCACAGGCCGCACTCGCGGCGCGCGGGCGATTGTTGCTCGAAGCGTCGCCACTGGATCGCGAAGGTTTCTTCCTCGCGCCAGGCGCGGTCGAACTCGATCGATTTCGCGTGGAGGATGAAGGCGACGAGATCTTTGGACCGTTCGTACAGTTCGCTCGAGCGCGCGATATCGATGATGCCATTCAACAAGCAAACGCGACGCGCTTCGGGCTGGCCGCGAGCATCTTCACGCAAGACGAGCGTGAGTGGCGCGCGTTTCGCGAGGGCTCGCGCGCGGGCTGCGTGAATTGGAACACGGGTACGGCAGGCGCGAGCAGCAAGTTGCCGTTCGGCGGAACAGGTCGCAGCGGGAATCATCGACCAGCTGGAGCGTTCGCCGTGGATGCGTGCGCGTATCCCGTGGCGACCATGATCGACAGCGCGGAACTCGTGATTCCGCAGGGGATGCACGTCGCCGCCCTCGGCGATTGAAATGTGGTCGCTTTCCCGACTTTGGCGACGCTGAGTGCATGGGGCTGGAAGTCCGCGCGGTCAACTCCCTCGCAGAGACCATCCGCGCGAGGCCATCCGTCGTAGAACACGCAGAGTAAAAAGCCACACGCGGCCTTGAGGCCGCGTGTGACTCGTCCCTAACTGGAAGCGTCCCACTGGAAGACCAAATGGGGGACCCCCGCGTGAGGAGTCGGGGGGTCTCGGCTTCCATCGGATGCCCGTCGCTTTCGCGCTGCAGGGCACCCCGGATCGGCCCCGCGCACGCGTTTGGCTATGAACACCTCACACAAGAAGTATCGGTGGCCTCTACGGGGCGCGCCATAAGGAGGATTCCCTAAACTCCAGCGATGCTTCGAACTCCGTTCGATGGCATGACGCTTCTGGTTCACTCTTTGAGGAAAGAGCGCAATTTGTTTGCGAACATTTCGAGGAACAGGCCGTAAAGACGGTCGATTGCGCTAGATCAAGTTCATTTTCTCGACACCCAGTGTTGGATTGACCGATACCGTCCTAACGAGTATCCGATCGGGCGCAGCAAACAGCGCTGCTCGCACCGCAAGGAATCGTTTAGCACAACACTTTCGTCCTGCGGAGAGAGCAGGCCATACAGACATCGGCGTGGCGTCGCGTACTGCGGAAAGGTACGCGGCGCTGCGCCGGTTTCATTTGAGGAAACCGGCGATACGCATCGACAATCCAGCGTGAACATCGCTCCGCCGAGTTACGTCCGCGCGTATCAGCTCACGCGTTCATCAAGCCACATTGGGATCTGATCAAGCGCCACGCGATCCTGGGCCTGCGTGTCGCGGTGGCGGATGGTCGCCGTACCGCTCGAGGCTCCGTCGTGGTCGATCGTGATGCAGTAGGGCGTGCCCGCCTCGTCCATGCGGGCGTAGCGCTTGCCGATCGACTGCTTCTCGTCGAACTCGATCGAGTGCTTGCGACGAAGGTCGCGGTAGAGCCGCTCGGCGATCTCGGGGAGACCATCTTTGTTCACGAGCGGGAAGACGCCGGCCTTCACCGGCGCCATGCGCGGCGTGAAGTTCATGTAGACGCCCGACGCGCGGGTTGGATCCGGCGTGTACGCCTCGCAGAGGAGGGCGAGTGTGCCGCGATCCGCGCCTGCGGACGGCTCGATGACGTGCGGGAAGTAGCGGTCGTTCTTCTCCTGATCGAAGTAGCGCATCTTGTCGCCCTTACCACAGTGCGTCGCATGCGCCTTCAGGTCGAAGTCGGCGCGGTGCGCGATGCCTTCGAGTTCGCCGAAGCCGGGAGCCGTGAAGGGGAAGCGGTACTCGATGTCGCTCGTACCGGCGCCTTCCTTCGCGTAGTGCGCGAGTTCGTCACGGTCGTGCTCGCGGAGGATGAGGTTCGCGCCGGCGAGGCCGATCTTCTGCCACCACGAGAAGCGCCAGTCGCGCCACCACTTGTACCACTCGTTCGCGGTGTCGGGCCGGATGAAGAACTCGATCTCCATCTGCTCGAATTCGCGGCTGCGGAACGTGAAGTTGCGCGGCGTGACCTCGTTGCGGAAGGCCTTCCCGATCTGCGCGATGCCGAACGGCACCTTCACGCGCGTCGAATCGCAGACGTTCCAGAAGTTCGTAAAGATGCCCTGCGCGGTCTCGGGGCGAAGGTAGGCGAGCGAACTCTCGTCCTTCACCGCGCCGCAGTTCGTCTCGAACATGAGGTTGAACTGGCGCGGTTCGGTGAGCGTTCCGGCCTCCTTCGCGTGCGGACCCATCGTGCGCGCGCGCTCTTCGGCGGAGATCGTCATGAACGGTCGCAGGATGTGCACGGCCTGATCGAGCGCGTCACGCTTCTCGTACTTCGTGAGTGCCTTCACCGCGGCGGCGCGCTGCTCGTCGTCGTTTTCGACGAACGCGTACAGGCGGGAACCAGCCGCAGTGGAGCCAAGGACGGCGAGGTGGTCGGCGCGGTAGCGCTGCTTGCTCTCGCGGCAATCGACCATCGGGTCGTTGAATCCGCCGACGTGGCCGGAGGCGACCCACGTCTTCGGGTTCATGATGATCGTGCAGTCGACACCGACGATGTCGACCGAGTTTCCATCCGGTCCAATGAGTTCGCGCTCGACGACATCGTTCCACCACGCGTTCTTGAGGTTTCGCTTGAGTGCGGTGCCGAGCGGGCCGTAATCCCAGAAGCCGTTGATGCCGCCGTAGATCTCGGAGGACTGGAAGATGAAGCCGCGGCGACGGCAGAGGGCGACGATGTCGTCCATCTTCTTCGGGGCGGCGGGGGAAGGTGTCGATGCGGTGACTTCAGACATGGTTGGCTCGGTTCCCGCGAGAGCGGGGACGCAGGATATCGGCTCGACGCGGTGCGCCAAGTTCGTGTTTTCCGCTGAAAATCGAATCAGTCGGGCTTCAGGCTGAGCAGCGTGAAGAGTTCCATGCGCGCGGCTGGGTTGGTGAGGAACGAACCGTGCAGTTTCGACGTCGTCGTTACGGCCCCAGGCTGGCGGACACCGCGATAGCACATGCAGAAGTGCCGAGCCTGGATCACGACCGCGACGCCGTGCGGGCGGAGCGTGGTGTTGATGGCGTTCGCGATCTGCGCGGTGAGCTTCTCTTGAACCTGCAGGCGCTTCGAATAGATGTCGACGACGCGGGCGAGCTTCGAGAGGCCGACGACGCGGCCGTTCGGGATGTAGGCGACATGCGCCTTGCCGACAAACGGCACCATGTGATGCTCGCAGTGGCTGTGAACTTCGATGTCCTGCAGCAGGACGAGCTCGTCGTAACCCTCGATTTCGCTGAAGGTTCGTTGCAACGGCTCGATTGGGTCGGCGTGGTACCCCCAAAAGTGCTCGTGCATCGCTTTGACAACGCGCGCCGGCGTGTCGATGAGGCCTTCGCGGTTCGGGTCGTCGCCAATGAAGCCAAGGAGCGACTTCACGTGGGCCATCGCGGCCTTTGCCTCGGGGGAATTCATGTCGGGTTCGAGCATCGGGGCGGACATGGTAGCCAGAGCGAGAGTGGGCTGCAGTTGCGAGCGAGGCGGCGGCTGGTCAGCGGCAACCCGCCGCGGCGATCGCAGACCCCGCATCGGCGCTTGGAGACTTCGTATTCTGCGCGACATGCAACACGATTTCCGGCCTCTCCGCGGAGGCATTCTGAAGAAGCTCCTCCTCGCGCTCGTCGTCTTGATCATCGTCGGTGTTGTTGCGGCAGTGCTCCTCATCGATTCCATCGCGCGCGTGGGTATCGAAGCGGCAGGAACCTACGCGCTTGGCACGAAGACCACCGTGCGCGAGGCCTCGATCGGCCTCGTGAGCGGAAAGACTGCGATCCGTGGGCTCGACGTCGACAACCCCGCGGGTTACTCGCCGACGCAATTCGTCGCGCTCCAAGAGATCGCGGTCGACGCGGGGCTTTCGTCGTTCACCGGCGACAAGATCGTGATCGACCGTGTCGCAATCACGGGACTCGTGATCGAAATTGAGAAGGACTCGACGGGAGCACTCAATGTGCAGAAGTTTGCCGATCACCTGAAGAAAGCAACCGGCACTGGCACGAGCGCAGGCGGCGAGAAGCCGACGCAACCTGAGCCGGCGCCATCGGGCGAATCGAAGGAGGCAATCATTCGTGAGCTTCGCCTCGAGAAGATGCAAGTGAATCTGCGCAACATCGCGGGTGGCAAAACGGGTGTCGTCGAAATCAAGTTGCCCGATCTCGTCGTTCGTGATCTCTCATCGAAGGGCGGTGTGAATGTCCTCGCGAGCGAACTCTCCGGCGTGGTGATTGGTTCCGCGATCAAGGGCGTACTTGCTGCGAACATCGAAGGTCTCGGCAGCGAGGTACTCGGTGGCTTGCAAGGCGCCGTCGAGGGAATCGGCGGCGCGATCACCGGCCCGCTGCGCGACGCGGTCGACAAGGGTGTCGGCGAAGCAGCAACGGCACTCAAGTCGGTGGGTGAAGGCATCACGAAGGGGCTTGGTGAAGCCGCTGGCAAGATGCTTGACGGCGCTGGAAAGGCACTTGAGGGCGCAGGAAAGTCGATAGAGGAAGGCGTTGGAAACGCTCTTGAGGGTGTCTTCGGCGGAGGGAAGAAGAAGTGAGCGCCGCGATGGAGCAGTTGCCGACGTCGTACGAGCCGCCTGCGAAAGGCAGCAAACTCGCATGGTCGGGTCGCGATGATGGCGATGGTCTTGATGTGCGTCGCTGGCACCAAGCGGTCGCTTTCCATGATTTGTCGGAGCCGCTTGACCACTGCTTCGAGCCGACGCTTTGCTTCATCGGGTACGCATCACATGAAGGCGTCCGCGAGAACATGGGGCGCGTCGGTGCCGAAGATGGGCCGCGTAAGTTGCGCGAGCGGATGGGTTCATTCCCAGCAGTTGAAGGTGTAACGCTCATCGAGTGTGGCAACATTCGGCCGGCGGCAACCGTGCTTGAAACACAGCACGCGCTTGCCGCAGTGGTCGAACGCGTCGTGCGTGCAGGTGCGGTGCCGATCATCCTTGGTGGAGGGCACGATCAGGCATTCGGGTTGTTTTTCGGGATCGCGCGTGCGTCCGGCAATGCGCCAGCCTGCGTGAATTTCGACGCGCATTTGGATCTTCGCCCGATTCCTGCGCGTGGCCCGAACTCCGGCACTCCGTTTACCCAAGCTTGGGAGTGGTGCAAAGAGAAACGCGCCCAGTTTCGCTACGCGGCGCTCGGTGTGCAGCGACTCGGAAACACGGCGCAACTCTTTACACGCGCAGAGCAGGCGGGCGCGACGCTCGTCGATGCGGATGGATTCGCGCTCGACATGATTGATGTCGTCATGGATGCGGTGAACGACGCGATCGACGAGGCGGAGATCGCACTCTCCATCGATCTTGACGTGTTTGCTGCGGCGTTTGCCCCGGGCGTCAGTGCGCCAAACGCGATGGGAATTGCGCCAGACGCCGCGTTCCGTCGCGTGCTGCGTGGTTTGATCGCGTCAGAGCGCGTGCGGGGCGTGGAAATCGCTGAACTCTGCCCCTCACTCGACATCGATGATCGCACCGCACGACTCGGCGCCGCGATCGTTTTCGAAATCGCGAGCACGCTTGGCGACGGCGACGAAGACGGCGATCAGGACGATGTTGAAGGTGGCGATGACGCGGAGAGCGAATTCCGCGACGATGATGTAATGGGCTCAGACGGCGATCGATGAGACGAACGTGCTGTCGAACGCGTTCATGCGCGCGCACGTGGAGCGCCCCTGCGCCGTTCACCCAAATCGTTCAGGCAAATCGTTCAGGCAAATCGTTCAGGATTGAGCATCGACACATCGAAGCAGGGCTTTTCGCCCGTGACGATTTCGGCCATGGCCTTCCCTGTCACAGGGCCGAGCGTCATGCCCATCATCGCGTGACCGGTTGCGACGAAGAGGCCAGGCGTCGAGCGGACGCCGCCAATCGCGGGCATGCCATCGGAGGTGCATGGGCGGTAGCCCGCCCACTCCGCCGCAGGCTTGAGTCGATCAAGTCCTTCGAGGTATGCGACCGAACCCTTGACGAGCATCTCAAGGCGTTCACGCATCCACGGCTGACCGAGCGGGCCGATCTCAAGCGTCCCAGCGAGACGGAGTTGCTGCTTGCCATCGCGGGCCATCGGTGTGATCGCCACAAAGGTCTCGTGCAACACCATGCCAGTCGATGGAAGCGGAGGAGGGTTCGACGCGGGATAGTCGAATTGCAAGTGGTAACCGCGCGCCCCTTGCATTGGAATCTTGACGTCCGCGAGGCGGCCAAGCGCGTCGCTCCATACACCCGCGGCGAGCACGATGGCGTCGGCCGCGATGGTCTCGCCAGAGGTGAGTTCAACGGCGGTCACTGCGCCCGAGCGCGATTGCCGAAACGCACGCACTTCGGCGTCAAACCGCGTTTCGACACCATGTCGCGGGAGTGCGCGCACGAGTCCTGCGATCAAGTCATTCGGCGCGCAGTGTGCGCTGTCTTTCATGTGGATCGCGCCCGCGACCTCGCGACGGAAGCAGGGATCGCGTCGACGAAGTTCGTCGCCCTCAATGCGTTCCCACTTGTAGCCGAACTTCTCTAAACTCTTCGCTTCTCTTTCTGCGTGCGCCATGTTCTCCGGCTTCATCACCACATCGAGCCAACCGTCACGCGCGTAATCGCACGCGATTGACTCTTCTTCGAGCATTTCTTCGAGGACTTCGAGCGTCTGCCAGCCCATTGTGCACAGCACTTCCATGCAGCGATCCAAGTGGCGCTTGTTGCAATGGAGGTGGAAATTCCAGAGCCACGCGATGAGTTCGCCGTCGATGCGCGGCTTGATGTAGAGCGGTGCGGTGCGCGAGAACATCCACTTGAGTCCGCGCATCGAGACGCCTGGCCGCGTGAGTGGATAGTGGCCGATCGAAAGCAGACCCGCGTTGCCACCGCTTGCGCCGTCGGCGATTGCGCGTGGAGTTTCGCGATCGAGGAGCGTCACGCGGCAGCCTTTCTTCGCGAGGTGCCATGCGGTCGACGCACCGACGATGCCAGCGCCAATCACGACGACGTGGCGCTCACGCGAGACAAGCGGCTGCGAAAATGATCCACTGGGAAGTGCAGACATGTTGCGCAGCGTAGCGAAGGAAAACCACTCGGGAAAAACGACGCGGAGCGGACGAGGTTCGTTTGCTCGAACCTCATCCGCTCCGTGTGCAAGTCCATCAGTGTTGCGTTTGCGCAGCGGACGGGAGTACGTCAGCGTTGCGCCGACTCACGCCTTCTTGCGCGCGGCTTCGTACTCGGCAAGCGCCTTCTCCATGCCGCCACGCATGTTGCCCTCGGGGGTCTTTGAGAGTGCGTCCTTCTGAATCGTGATTGCACGATCGACGTCGCCCTTTAAGAAGACGACGCGGGCGAGCGTGTCGAGCATCGAACCTTCTTCGCCCTTCGAGGCTTTCACCGCAGCTTCCGCCGCGCGCATCGCAAGATCGAGATTCGGCTCAGCGACGCCGCCTTCGGGGTCGACGATGGTCCACGCGAGCGCGTTCATCGCGGCTGCGTCCGCCTTCTTCGCCGCGTAAATCTCCTCGCCAAGCTTCCACGCGTCCGCGGGCTGCTTGGCTGGACCGGCGAGCACGCCGAAGAGCTGCATCTTGAGGCCATCGGTTGGCGCGATCGCGATCGCTTTCTGCATCGCTTCGATGGCCTTTGCGTAGTCGCCCGATTGGCGTGCTTCGCGCAGTGCCATCGCGACGCCACGCTGCATTTCCATCGCGGCGCGCGCTTCTTCCTGCTGCTTCTTCGCGGCGGCTGCATCCCACGTGCCCGCGATGACACCCTCGAGCGGAGCGTCCATGCTGGCAGGGTGACCGATCCACGCGATCTTCGAATCCTTGTCAACGATGAACGAGCATGGGATGCCGTTCTGTCCAGCGGCTTGCATCCACGGGATGGACATCTTCGTGCGGTCGCCCGCGTAGACAACGCGGTAACCCATCGTGTCGCCCTTACCTTCGACGAACTTCTTGACCTTCTCGATCTTCGAAGCTTCATCGGCACCGCGCTCGCTCGCCGCGACGCTGACGACGATGACCTCAGGATGCTTCTTCTGAAGTTCGGAGAGGTGCGGCATGACCGCGATGCATGGGCCACACCACGTTGCCCAGAACTCGATCACGTGGACCTTGCCCTTTTCGATGCCTTCAACCTTGTCGCCCTTGATCCATTCGTCGAATTGGAGCTTCGGGGCGGCGTCACCGATCGAGAGCTTCGCAACTGGCGCAGCAGGGGTCGCTTGCGCAGGAGCGGCGGGGGCGGGCTTGATCGGAGTCGCTGGGACGGACTTGCCGTCCTGCGGGAGTGCGGTGGGAAGCGCGAGAACGCTCGCGGCGACACACGAAATCAACATTGAAGTCAGTAGGGGCATGGAAAGTCCTTTCGTCCGCTGTGCGGGCGCTCCATGCTAACAAAGGCGCGAGTGGGGTTTCAGAGACAGGATGCGCAGCGTCACCCTTTTCGGAGCGCGACGTCGACCTCTTTCGCAGCGGGGCGTCACCCTCAGCGCAGTGCAGCGTCGACCGTGTTCCGCAGAAGCATCGCGACGGTCATGGGGCCGACTCCACCGGGAACGGGTGAAATCCAACCGGCGACGGCGCGTGCCTCTTCAAACGCCACGTCGCCAACGGTGAGGCTCTTGCCATCGGGACCTGTGACGCGGTTGATGCCGACATCGACGACGACTGCGCCGGGCTTGACCATGTCGCCTCGGATGAGGCTCGGCACGCCCGCGGCCGCGACCAGGACGTCGGCGGAGCGCGTGAGTTCCGCGAGATTCTTGGTGAACTTGTTGGTCGAAATGACGGTCGCTTCGGCGCGCATCAAGAGCACGGCGATGGGTTTGCCGACGATGTTGGAAGCGCCGACGATGACGCAGCGCGCACCGCGAAGTTCGACACCAGTCGATTCGATCATCTCTACCGACGCGAGGGCGGTGCACGGGACGAGACTGCGTCGTCCGTAGACGACATTTCCGATGTTCGCGGGATTGACGCCTTCAACGTCCTTTTCAGGCGCGATGAGCGCTTGAATTCGCTCGTGATCGACTCCCGCCGGAAGCGGTAAGTGCAGCATGATCGCGCGCACGTCTTCCTCGGTGTTCAAAAGCAGAATACGGCCCGCGATGTCGTCGTAACCCGCGCCATCGGGGAGCCGATGAAGTCGATAGTCGATGCCGACCGCTGTGCAGGTTTTTGCTTGATTTTCAGCGTAAATGGCGGCTGCGCGATCGCTTCCGACAAGGACGGCGTCGAGTCGAACAGGTCGATTGGCCGCATGGATGCGCGTGACGAGATCCGCGCGAACGCGGGCGGAGAGTTCTTTCCCGTCGATGATCGACGCACTCATCGCGAGATTCCTCCGGTCGTGGTCGTGGTCGTGGTCCCGGTCGCGGTCGTCGTCGCCGCCGGTGTCATCGCAAACGGCGGAAGCGCGAGCCGCGCCAACGCTTCTTCGTAACGCGCGAGTGTCGCATCGATGACGGGCGTTGGAAGCTCGGGTCCAGGTGCCTCTTTGTTCCACGCGCCGCGCGCGACGAGTTCAAGCAAGTGATTTCGAACGAACTGTTTGTCGAAACTCGCTTGCTCGCGGCCGGGCGCGTAATCGTCGGCAGGCCAGTAGCGCGAACTATCCGGTGTGAGCACTTCGTCAACGAGAATCAGTTCATCGGTGACGCGGCCTTGCGCATCAAGCGCGAAACCAAACTCAAACTTCGTATCGGCGAGGATGACGCCGCGCGCGCGGGCGTACTCCGCCGCGGCGCCGTAAATCGAAAGCGTGAGTGCGCGCAGCCGCTCCATCACGTCGCGGCCGACGAGCTCCGCGGCGCGTTCGAACGAAACATTCTCGTCGTGGCCCTCTTCCGCCTTCGTTGCAGGCGTGAAAATGGGCTCTGGCAAGCGACTTGAAAGCTGAAGTCCCGCGGGCAACGGGATGCCGCAGACCGTGCCCGACGCGCGGTACTCGTTCCAACCGCTTCCGGCGAGATAGCCGCGCGCAACGCACTCGATCGGCACAACCTTTGCGGCGCGGCAGAGCATCGAGCGCCCTGCAAGCATCGCCTGGTCGTGCGCAGTGAGCCCTGCGATCGTCGAAAGATCCGTACCAATCACGTGATCACCGACGATCTTCAATTGGCGTAAGAAGCCGAACCAGCCGAGGCTCATCGCGGTGAGAAGGCGACCTTTGCCTGGGATTGGCGTCGGCATCACCACGTCGAACGCGCTCAAGCGATCGGTCGCCACAATCAGAAGTGGCGCGCCGGGCGCATCGGAGGTGCGATAGACGTCGCGCACTTTGCCTTGCCGACGACCGGGAAGGGAAAGTTCGGTGCGAAAGACTGCGTCGGAAGTCGTGCCAGAAATCGTCGGGCTCATCGCGGGGCAGGGTACACTCGCGACCCTCTTCAGGGGCTGCACGGTTTCAGCCGCGCGGCTCATTGGAACGAGAAGCGGGCGGCACGTGCAGCGAGGTGGCGCCCGCGGTGCCAGTCATTTTTCGCCAGGCGTTTTTCATCGCCGTTCGGTCGCATCTCGTCGAGCTCGGATTGTTCGCTCGTTCTCAACTCTTCCGCACGCCTCCCGCCCATCTTCCGCTCCTCCTCTTACCGTGATTCACTTTCGCGTCCATGATCCGAACGCGCTTCGCGTCCTGAACGACCCGACACACGGGCGACGGTGGGACTTGCGATCGTCGTACATCGTCGGTCCCGATGCGAAGCCGATGCGTGGAACGATCGAAGAGCGTGACGGCCACATCTACTGCGAGTCTGCACAAGATGCGCCAGTTGGGCTCGCGATGCTTGTCGACACGAAGAGTGCAGGACGCCTCGTTTTGCAGACGTGCTTCTTGCCTTCTCGCGATGAGCCATATGACCTCTTCATCGAGATCGCGCGATGGCTCATCAAGCAGTTCGTCGAAGAATGTGAAACATGGCAGATGTGGAGTCCGACACTGTCCGGTGACGCGTTCGCGAAGTGGGATGCTGCGCGTGATGAGTTTCGTGCCGCGCTGCGCGAATTGGATCCAGTCCGCGCTGAAGCACTTGCGCAACGATCGATCGAACTCGGACTCGAAGCCGGCGAGTTGATGGCGATTCGTCACTCGAGCCATCTCATGACGCGGCGTTACGTGCGGAAAGCGCCGAGCGCGACCACGCTTGGTGTTTGTGTCGATCCCCGTGTTGCACCAAACCCTGCCAATACCGCCGCGGCGCGCCAGTTCGACGTGATCGCGCTTCGCACCCCATGGGAGTTGATTGAAGCGACGCCAGGGAAGTACGACTGGAGTGCCGTGGACGCGTGGGCGAAGTGGGCGCACGCGGAAAAGAAAGCCCTCATCATCGGGCCAATCATCGACTTTGGTACGACGAATGGCGTGCCGAATGGGCTGCCGGCGCACGCGCTTGCGGCACGCAGTGATCACCAACGACTTCGCGCGCTTATCTGGGCGCAGGCGCGTGCTGTTGCAGCGCGATACCAGCAAGTGACGCCGCTTTTCTTGGCAGCGAGCGGATCGAATTGCGCGGGGTGGCACGTCGAAGGCATCGATCGCATGATTGAGTGGACGCGCACGGCTGTTGTTGCGATTCGCGATGCGAAGCGCGATGCGCGCGTGGTTGTGGAGATTCAATCGCCCGCGGCGGAAAGTTGGCGTGGCGTGAAGGGTGGCTCGTGGCCGACCGCGTTCCTTCAGAAGCTGGTGACAGAGAATCTATCGCTGACGGCCGCCGGCGTGCGATTTACGCAAGGCGGAAACACGGATCCCGTGCGTGATCTCATGACAGTCGGTGGGCTGCTCGATGGTTACATCGGCCGAGAACTGCCAATTTTCGTGACTGCGTTTGGCGTTCCGAGTGCATCGTCCGCGACAGAGCACGTCGATCGTGGCTCTTGGCATGCTGCCGATGGTTGGACTCCGAGTGCACAAGCGAATTGGGGTGAGGCGGTGTTGCGGGTGTCGCTCGCGCGTGCGTTCGTCGAAGGTGCGTGGTGGTCGCGACTTCAAGATGCGCCGGGTGGACCAACCGACGGAGTACTCGATGTGCAGGGCCGCGCGAAGCCGGTCTTCGATCGATTGATCGCGTTGCGCCGCGAACTGGCGCGCGCGACGGGCAAGGTTGCCGCAGGCGGAGGCCGTGCGGGATGAGGCCAATCACGACAACTCGACCAACGGGGAAACACGCGCGAGATGACTTCGGCGCGCATGTCTGCGTTGCGCATGCGGTCGATGCCGTCGAGTCATCATGCGATGGCGCGCTTGCTCTCGCAGCGATCGTTGTGATCGGTGGATCTGCCATGTTCGTGTGGGAAGTCGCGTTGTCGCCGTCATCGGGCGAAACGTTCAGCAACGCGCGCACGACGACACGCGTGGTCGTACATCCGCATCGAGTAGATATCGATCGCGCCGACGCCAGCGAACTCGCGCTGCTCCCGGAGGTCGGGCCGGGACTTGCCGCGCGCATCGTCGCCGATCGTGCGGTGCATGGTGCATTTGGTTCGGTCGATGCACTCTCGCGGGTCGAAGGAATCGGTCCCGCACGACTTGAAGCGATTCGACCGAACGCGATTGCTGGTGCTTCCAGAAAGAGCGAGCGAGTTGACGGAGCGGAGCGGTTCGATGGCTAAGGCGAAGTCGAACAGTGCGACCGACGGAGCGCTGCCGCCGACATCAGCGCCGACATCAGCGCCGACATCAACGTTAACACCAGCGAAGTCGTCCGAGTCGGCGAAATTGGTTGTGTCGGCCGCTTCATCCGCATCGACGGTGCTCGAGCCAGTACGCGCACACATCGGCGATGCACTTGGAGAAGCCTGCGAGCGTGGAGGCACAACCGCGTTCGAAGGTTCCGCGGGCGGGTTGCCAACGGTCATCGCAGCGTTGCTTGCCGCGCCGAGTGAGCCTCGATCGTCCCACGCTTCGCCCCACGCGGCGGCCCACGCGGCGCCTACCGTCGTGCACGTCGTCGCGCATCTCGACGAGGCCGACGATGCAGTAGAGGAATTGCGCGCACTCGGTGTGGAAGCGGCGCTTTTCCCCGCGCTTGAGATTCTTCCGGGCGAAACGAGTCCGAGCGCGGAAC
>JAIYCA010000118.1 GCA_027488265.1 Planctomycetaceae bacterium | reverse complement strand
CGCGAACAGATTCTCGCAGTCATGGCGCACGAACTCGGCCACGTCGCTCGCCGACATCTCGTTTGGATGGTGGCTGTGATCAGCGCGTGTTGGACCCTTGCAGGCCTCATCGCAGATCCACTTGCGCAGGCGATTTTCCTCGATCTTTCCGTTGGCGGGACGGATGCGGAAGTCGCAGCGTTGGCGCGATGGCTCGCGCTCACTCGCGATGCGCTCATTGTGGTCGCTGCGTTGTGGATGTTCGGATGGTCGAGCCGTCGCTTCGAACGACAGGCAGACACCTACGCAGTGCAAGTTTTGAGTGCGCGCGCGGGTTCGACGGAAGCAACGCCAGCCGCGGTCGACGCGATGATTGGTGCGCTTGGATCGGTCGCGTTCCTGAATCATGTTCCGCGGGCGAGGCCGAGTTGGCGGCACGGTTCAATCCAGTGGAGACAGGAGTACTTGCGAACCCTCCTCGGTCGCACGCATGCGAACTTGCCGATTGATCGGCTTGTCGCATGGCTTCGCTGGTCGGCGCTTCTCTTGGTATTGCTTGCGCTTCTCATTCCGCGTGTGGCCTGAAGCGCGCGTCGATGGCACGTCGCTCGCGCATCGGTACACTCGCCGCATGCGCTTTACGAAGATGCACGGCATCGGAAACGACTACGTCTACATCGATGGCACGCAACATGCGGAGTTCGATTTCGCGCGCGCTGCACGCATCGTGAGCGATCGGCACTTTGCGATCGGAAGCGACGGACTGATCGCGGTGTGCGCGCCAACTCTTTCTGCTGCGGACGTGCGCATGCGTATGTTCAACGCCGATGGCAGCGAAGGTGAGATGTGTGGAAACGGCATTCGTTGTGTGGCGAAGTTTGCGATTGACCGCGGAATTGCCTCGGCGAATCCACTCCGCGTTGAAACGGGACGAGGCATTTTGCAGGTCGCGTGGACGCGCGGTCGCGACGGTCGCGTGTCCGAAGCGACTGTCGATATGGGTGCACCGATTCTCGAGCATGCGCGGATTCCTGCACGCATCGAAGGCATCGCTCCGGATGCGCGCGTCGTCGCGCACCCCGTTGATCTCGCGCGTTGGGGAGCAAGCGACTGGTGGAGCACCGCAGGTGTTGAGCCGCACGTCACGCTCGTTTCAATGGGAAATCCGCATGTCATCTTCTGCTGTGCAGACCCGTGGAAGGTGTCGCTTGCTGAAATCGGCCCGCGCATCGAGCGCGACGCGTGGTTTCCCGCACGTATCAACGTGCATTTCGTTCGCTACGGACCCTCGCGCAGCGAGGCGTTGATGCGCACATGGGAACGTGGCTCAGGGATCACGCTCGCGTGCGGCACAGGCGCGAGTGCGGTCTGCGTCGCGGGAGTGCTGCTTGGACGAGCGGATCGTGTGCTCCATGCGCAACTTCCCGGTGGCCCGTTGCGACTGGAGTGGCCGTCCGACCACGCGAGTGTCCGCATGACTGGCCCAGCGACCGAGGTCTTTGAAGGCGACGTGGACCTTGACGCACTTGGCGCTTCGCTCACGGAGCATCACGTCAACGATGGAGCAGCACATGTTTGATGCAGTCGAACGTCGGCTTGTGGACGCACTCGCCTCGCGACGAAACGCGATGGAGCGCGACCTCGCGGAGTGGGTTGCGATTCCAACATGCTCCGGTCACGAAGAGGGCCTCGCGCGCTTCCGAAAGATCGTTCGAGCGCGGCTCGAAGCGCTCGGCGCAGAGATGTCTGAAATCGCCGGTGACCCGAAGCCTGCGTGGATCGTGCAGCCCGGTCAGCGAGGCGATGCGCCGCCGCCGGTGGCGTTGCGCGCGGTGGCGCGTGAAGGCCTTGGACGCGCGGTGCTCCTCACGGGCCATCTCGACACCGTGCATGATCCATTCGGTTCGTTCAAGGAACTGACGCATCTTTCAGCGTCGCGCGCGGAGGGTCCTGGTGCGATCGACATGAAGGGTGGGCTCGTGGTGCTCATCCACACACTCGAAGTCCTCGCCGAGGCAGGCGTGAGGCCCGCGTGGACCGTGCTTCTCAATTCCGACGAGGAAACTGGCAGCCTGCACAGCCAGCACGCGATTCGCGCCGAGGCGCGCGCGTGCGTGGCGGCGGGTGGGCTCGGCCTCGCGATGGAGCCCGCGCTTCCCGATGGTTCGCTCGTCCTTGAGCGACTTGGAAGCGCAACCTTCCGCATCGAATGCGAGGGTCGAGCCGCGCATGCAGGGCGTGACTTCGCGCAGGGGGTTTCAGCGGTGAACGCGCTTGCGACGAAGATCCTCGACGCCGCGAAACTCGTTGATCTCGACGCGGGCACAGTCGTCAACATCGGCCCACTCGAAGGCGCAAAGGCCACCAACATCGTGGCCGACCGTGCGCGCGCGTGGGGCAACGCGCGATTCCGTGATGCCGCGCGGGAAGAACTCGTGAAGCAGGGGCTCTTCGCGTTAACGACCGCGCCGGACGCGGCGCTTCCGCGGACGCGCGTCGAGTACGAGTCGAATCGCCCCGCGAAGCCGGAGACCGCGGCCGTCCGCGCGCTTGCGGAGGAAGTCCGCGCGATCGGCGCCGAACTCGGCCAGTCGGTCGGCTTCGGAAAGTCGGGTGGTGTTTCCGACGGAAACCTCATGCAGGCCGAGGGGTTGCCCACGATCGACACCATGGGGCCGATTGGCGGAAACCTCCACCGGACCGACGAATACATCGACCTCGATTCGCTTGTTCCGCGCGCGGCGACCCTCGCGATTCTGCTCGCACGACAGGCACGCGTCCCG
This sequence comes from Planctomycetaceae bacterium, assembly GCA_027488265.1. Taxonomy (GTDB): domain Bacteria; phylum Planctomycetota; class Phycisphaerae; order Phycisphaerales; family SM1A02; genus QWPT01. The sequence continues at coordinate 4,055 of JAIYCA010000118.1, read as the reverse complement.
TAACCCGCAGACACTTCTCAACCTACGCTGCAGACCCCCTCGGTGAACGGACGAAAAGAGGGGGCGCTTTGTCGCTCGCACAGGCACGCAACTCGCGACCGCTTGAAGGAAGTTCATGACCACGACCACCTCCGCTGTTTCTCCGACGTCAACCATCGGAGCCTCTCTGCACGCGAATCCCGCGGTAGATGCGGCGATCAAGTCGATCCGCGCCGAGGTTGAGCGCGCGCAACGCGAACTCACGGGTGCGCGGCCGCCACGTGCGGAACTCAAAGAGTCACTCGATTCGTGGCTCAAACGCGCGACGGAAGTACGCGGTCGTGGCCCGCTCTATCCCTACCTCGGGTCGGGTGTCGGCAACGGTCCACTCGTCGAACTCGTTGACGGCAGCGCGAAGTGGGATCTCATCAACGGGATCGGTGTCCACATGTTCGGTCACGGCGATGCGGATCTCATCGAGGCTTCAATCCGCGGGTCGATCTCAGACCTCGTGATGCAAGGCAACTTGCAGTACAACGCAGACGCGATTGAGTTTGGTGAGTTTCTCGCGAACGAAGCTGCGCGCACATCACGCCTCAAGCACTGCTTCATCACGAACTCCGGTTGCATGGCGAATGAAGCCGCGCTGAAGGTTTGCCAACAGAAGACTGGTGGCGCGCCGCGCATCATCGCGTTCGCCGATTGCTTCATGGGCCGCTCGACCACGATGTCGCAAATCGGCGACACCGCGGCGTATCGACAAGGCATCGCGCTCAACATTCTTGTCGACTACTTGCCGTTCTACGACCCTGAGATGGGCCAGCGCTCGATCGACATGACGCTCTGGCATCTCGAGCAACTTATTCATCGTTACCCAGGCGAACACTGCTGTTTGATCGCGGAACTCGTGCAGGGCGAAGGTGGTTTCAATACGGCGCCGCGCGAGTTTTTCGTTGCACTGTTCGAGGCTGCGCGCAAGGCAGGCATTCCAATTTGGGACGACGAAGTGCAGACTTTTGGCCGCACGGAAAGCATGTTCTGTTTCGAACGGCTGAACCTCGGTGAATACATCGACGTTGTGACGATCGGAAAGATCACGCAAGCGTGCGCATGTTTGTACACCGCAGATTTCAACCCGAAAGCAGGACTTCTTTCGGGCACTTTCGCTGCTTCAACCAGCGCGTTTGCCACCGGACTCTCGGTGTTGCGGCGTTTGAAGAGCGGCGGTTACTACGGTGCGGATGGTCGCATTTCGAAACTCTTCGCCGCGTACAAGGAGCACGCTGATGCGTTTGTTGCGAAGCATCCCGCGTGGTTCCCGCCGGTGACGAACTCGCTCGGTCGTACTTCGAAGACCGTCGTCGCGGGTCACGGCGGCATGATGCGATTGACACCTTTTGGCGGAAACAAAGAGAAGATTGGCAAGCTCCTCAACAATCTCTTTGAAGATGGCGTCATCGCATTCAGTTGCGGACACGGGCCGTATCACTTGCGGTTCCTCCCGCCAGTCGGCGTGATGAAGCCTGAGCACTTCGGGCCTGTCTTCGACATCCTGGAACCGTCGTTCGCGCGCACGGCCTAAAAACCGCTGGAAAACGCATGTTTGTCATTCGCCCCGCCATCCTTGACGACCTTCCGACGCTTCTCAAGCTCGCGAAGATGGTCCACTTCATCAATCTTCCAGCAGACAAAGATCTGCTCGCCGCGAAGGTCGGGCGCAGTCGACGAAGCTTTGCGGGCGACGTCGACGACATTCGCGAGCGCGAGTTCATGTTCGTCCTCGAGGATGGCGAATCGCACGAAGTCGTCGGGACGTGTACGATTCTCTGCTGTGTCTCGTGGGACGGGCGCCCGCATATCTATCTGAAGACGGGGAAACGCTCGTTTTACAGCGAAGATTTGCAACTCGGGCAGACGCATGTCACGCTCGAACTTGGAACCGATACCAGCGGTCCAAGCGAAGTGGGCGGCCTCATTCTCGCGCCAGGATTCCGCGGTCGACCGGAGCGACTTGGCTCGCTGCTCTCGCTGATTCGCTTTCACTTCATCGGGCTTCATCGCGAGATGTTCGCCGAGCGCATTCTCGCCGAAATGATGGGGCCGCTGACGCCCGATTCAGGCACGTTGCTCTGGGAATACCTCGGCCGACGATTCATCAACCTCTCGTACAAAGAGGCTGACCTCTTCAGTTCGCGCTCGAAAGAGTTCTTGCTCTCGCTTTGGCCGAAGGGCGAAATCTACGCGTCGCTGCTTCCACCCGAAGCGCGCGCATTGATCGGGAAAGTCGGCGAAGAAACCGAGCCTGCGAAGCGCATGCTTGAGAAGCAGGGCTGCAAGTATCACGGCCACGTCGATCCGTTCGACGGCGGGCCGTATCTCGATGTTGCGATTGATGAAGTCCCGCTCGTGAAGGCGACGACGTCGATGCGCGCGGTTGCTGGAAATATCACGGGAAACACCGCAGGAAATGGCGAAGCGTTTGTTTCGTTCCGCGGCCGCGGCGGATTCCGCGCGGTGCGCAGCGCGTACGCAATGGAAGCGGGGAAACTCGTACTTCCCGCTGAAACGCTCACAGCCATCGGCGCCACGACGGATCCCGCCGTCGGATTTACGCCGCTTCCAGAGTCGAAGACTCGCACGCGTAAGAAGAAGGGTTAACGCACATGCAAGCGTCTGCTGCGTATCTCGAACAGTCACCGAGTGACTATGTCGATGGCGTGTTTCGCCAACTTTCTGGTGATGGAATTGTGACGCGCGATCCTGCGTTGCCATCGCGCATCGTGTGGATGGGAACGCCTGTTGTATCGCATGCGGAAGAGGCGATCGCGGCCGCACGCCGTGCGTTGCCATCATGGCGCGCGCTGTCTTTCGACGAGCGGCGCGCGTATCTCGAGCGTTGGCGCGAAGCGTGTGTGCGTCACGCAGGTCGCTTGGCCGCCGCTATTTCGCGCGAAGTTGGCAAGGTCAAGTGGGAAGCAGAACTCGAAGCGAAGATCGTTGCAGAGAAAGTTTCGATCACGCTCGAAGAGCGCGTGCTCGCACGCGTCGCTGGTTTCGAAGTTGCTGCGGGCGCTGGAAAAACGGGCATTTGCGCGTTTCGGCCGCATGGCGTGATGGCAGTGCTTGGGCCGTACAACTTTCCTGCGCATCTTCCGAATGGGCACATCGTGCCTGCGCTACTCGTCGGAAACACCGTGGTTTTCAAGCCGAGTGAGAAGGGGGCGTCGGTTGGACAACTGCTCGCCGAGATCGCGCACGAAGTCGGCTTCCCCGCAGGAGTCTTCAATGTCGTTCAAGGTGGCGGCGCGATCGCGTCGCGCTTGGCGACACATCCAGAAGTTGACGGGGTGTTGTTCACGGGTTCGTTCCCGGTTGGACGGCGCATTCTTGAAGAAAACCTGGATACGCCCGGTCGACTCATCGCGCTCGAAATGGGCGGATCGAATCCTGCGTACATCTCAGCGAACGCGGATCTTCGCCGTGCGGCGATCGAGTGCGTTCGTGCGGCCTATGCGACCACAGGTCAGCGTTGCACCTGTACGCGTCGCATCTTGGTCGACGAGCGGGTGATCGATCGGTTTGTTCCGATGTTTATGAAGCTCGCATCCACGCTCGTGGTTGCAGCCGCGGACGATGGAGTCCCTGCGTGCATGGGGCCGCTGGTCACAGGCGAGGCGCGCGATGCGGTGTTGCGCGCACAGGCCGCACTCGCGGCGCGCGGGCGATTGTTGCTCGAAGCGTCGCCACTGGATCGCGAAGGTTTCTTCCTCGCGCCAGGCGCGGTCGAGCTCGACCGATTTCGCGTGGAGGATGAAGGCGACGAGATCTTTGGGCCATTCGTGCAAATCGCTCGAGCGCGGGATCTCGACGACGCCATTCAACAAGCGAATGCGACGCGCTTCGGGCTGGCCGCGAGCATCTTCACGCAAGACGAATGTGAGTGGCGCGCGTTTCGCGAGGGTTCGCGCGCAGGCTGCGTGAATTGGAACACGGGTACGGCGGGCGCGAGCAGCAAGTTGCCATTCGGCGGAACAGGTCGCAGCGGGAATCATCGACCGGCAGGAGCGTTCGCCGTG
>JAIYCA010000378.1 GCA_027488265.1 Planctomycetaceae bacterium | reverse complement strand
GGGCGCGACACTCGCGAACATGACCGAGTTTGGAAAGACGAAGTACCTCACCGAAGCGGAGTTCCGTGCACTCGGCGTGGCGATCGTCATCTATCCGCTTTCGTTGATGCGGATTGCGATGAAGTCTGTGGAGGACGCGCTCGTTGCATTCCGTCGCGATGGTGGATTCCACGGCACGCTGGAAGAAATGCAATCACGCAAGGAACTCTACGAGTTGCTTGCGTACAAGCCTGGCGACGAGTGGCGTTTCCCTGCCAATCGCGCGTGATTGAATGCGTGATGACGCGACGCGTGCCGCTTCCTTCGCCACTCACTTCGAAGCAGGTTTCGTCGGCGCGTTCGACGAGTTCGCACCATTTGACTTGCTTGGCTTGGGCGGCGGTGGCGCTTCCTTCGGCGATAAGAGATCGAAGTCGAAGTCGTCGCCCGCTTTCGTGCGCGTCCACTTCAGGACGAGTTCGCGCGGCGCAAGGCCGCGGGTGTGAATGACCGGCGGCGTGGGGTGCTCCGCTTCGAGCTTTTGCTCTTTCTTCGTTTGTCGCGAGGGTTTCGCAGGTATCAACTCAAAGACAGGCTTTGACTTCGCAAGCGGATCTTGCGGGATATCGAGTGACGAATCATCCGCGCGCATCTCTTGTGTGCGTCCGTGCACCGAGACTTCCATCACGAAATCACGCTGACGCAACTTCGCGAGAAGGTCGTCAAGATCGGTCGCGGTTTCGCCGGCGCGTGCAAGCGCGCGCAAGCCTTCCGCGAGGAACGTGAGTCGCATCGCCGCGGTACCGAACGCGGTTGGTTGTGTGGTTTTCGCCCAGTCTTTCCACGCTTTTTCGAAGCTCGCGATGTCGTTCGTTCCGAATGCCTGCACAAACGCGCGCTCGCTCGGCATGCCTGCGTGAATGAGTTTGAGGTAGCCCTCAAATCGCGGTTGATAGCGGCCGTCTTCGGCGGTTCCGAGGAACTGAATCATCGACCACGATTGCATGTACTGAATCGACGCGTTGCCGGCCGCGACGTTGGAGTTCCATTCGTCGCTCGTCATCCGCAAGAGTCGAAGGAATTCGATGGTGGTTCCGCGATCAATCGCGCGCTTGATCGCTTCGACTGGTCCTGGACTTGCTTGCCCGAGAATCACGCGGCCATCGACCACGACCGATTCGCCGAAAAACTCGGCGAGCCCTTCGTTCACCCACATTGGAAGCGTGTTGGTGAAACGACTGAACGCATACTGGTGAAATCCCTCGTGCTGGATCACGTGAAACACGCGCGTGCGCGGCAAACTCTCGACGAAGAACGCAAGCGCGGCACCACGCGGCGACATGAAGAACATGCCGCCAGAACCAGTCGCGTTGATGCCGTAGGTGTTGCGCAAGACATCGAGGTAGTCGCGCTCACGCGAGAACATCAAGACGAACGGGACTTCCGGCGCTTGCTGCGGAAGATGCGCAAATCGCTTCGCATACTCTTGGTAGAAGAGATCGAGGTGCTTCGCGTACGTCTCGGTCTCATCCTTCGGAAGATCGCTGAGGATGCGATAGTGCCGCGATCGTTGCTCGCGACCAGCGCGCTGGTAGAAATCAGGCGCGGATCCCTCGCGATTCGTCTGCGCGAACGCGGTGGTGGTCAACAACGGAATTGCGGAAGTTGCCGCGAGCGGTGCGGTTTGCGCGACGAACGCGGCGCTCAAGGCGTGAACGATGGGGTGCCAGATTCGATGCTTCCTCAGCATTCGGGCAGTCTAGTTCTCGGGGCAATGTGCTCGGTTGAGGCGCTCTGCGATGTGGATGAGGGGCGATAAGCACACAGTCGCTCGGAGTTTGCCGAAACGAAACGAAGAAAATCGTGGAAATTCGGCGATACGAGGCTCCTTTTCCCCTCGTCTGCGAAACAATGACGACGTCGGAGAAATCCGACCCCGCAAGTCGTTAGGGACGATTTGCGTTCGCAAGTTCTTGGGTTGAGGGACCTGAGAACGGGCGGAGGTAAAAAGGGACGGCGATTCGGAATCTAGACCGGGTTGCCAGTGAACGGCGGAAAGGGAACCTGCCGCTCACAAGCTCACGTTCGGGGACGCCTGGACGTGAGATTTCTCGGAGGGCCTTGGATGATGCGCCTCGCGCACCATCGAAGGAACGGGATAGGACTCAGGCGCCGGGAAGCGCATGAGACCGAACAAGGGAACGCGCCGCGTGTCGAAAGGGACACGCGGCGTGTTGTTTTTTGAGCGCAGTTTTGAGCGCTCGCGACTGGCGGGCGGCTGAAGCTCCGCTTCAGGTGCCCGCTCTCGCTCGCTCGGGCGTGAACCGCGAGAAACTTGAGCGCTCGCAACCTGCGTCGCAACTTGCTCGCTCTGGCGTGAACCGCGAGAAACTTGAGCGCTCGCGACTGGCGGGCGGCTGAAGTTTCGCTTCAGGTGCCCGCTTTCGCTCGCTTACGTGTGGATGATGCCGAAGGTCGCGGCCGCAGCGGCGACTGCGAGAAAAACGAGCGCTCTTCAAGCCACAGCACTGTGCGCAATTTCGCAGGTTCGTCAGCCGTACCGCGAATCCCTCGCGGTGGGTGAACTCGTGCGCCAGTTCGTTCGGTGTTTCGCCTCGCCCCAGCGGGCCGGAGAAGTTGTAGACTCATCCATTCGTGCGCGGCTTTTTGCCGTGCGCGGGCCGTTCGAACAATCGCGCAAGGAGACTTGAGATGAGCACCGCACCCGCCCCGTCCGCCAAGCCCGTCGACACCCGTGGCCTCGCTGGTCAGACCGTCGGCGAGACTTCGATCTGCGCCGTCACTCAATCGGAACTCATCTACCGCGGCTTTGAGATCGCCGACCTCGCGGAGAACGCGACCTTCGAAGAAGTGGCCTTCTTGCTTCTCGTCGGACACAAGCCGTCGGCCACAGAACTCGCGGCGTTCAAGACCGAGGTTGCGTCGATGCGCGCGATTCCCGCGAGCGTGCGCGACGCGATCGTGCGCGTCGCGAAGGAAAGCCCGAACGCGCACCCGATGTCGATTCTGCGTACGGGCGTTTCGCTCCTCTCGCACCTTGACCCCGAGTGCGAAGACAACTCGCCCGCAGCTGAACTCCGCAAGTCGAAGCGCCTGCTCGCGCAGATTCCAACAATCATCGGCGCTTGCCAGCGCACGCTCGACGGTCACGCGCCGGTCGATCCTGATCCCTCGCTCGGACACGCCGCAAACTTGCTCTGGCTCATCACGGGCCAGAAGCCGGACGAACTCGCCGCGCGCATCATGGATGTTTCGCTCGTCCTCTACGCGGAGCACGACTTCAACGCATCGACCTTCTCGTGCCGCGTGATCTCGTCGACCGAAACCGATCTTCACAGCGCGGTTTGCGGCGGCATCGGCGCGCTCAAGGGCCCGCTTCACGGCGGCGCGAACGAGATGGCGATGGAGATGCTCAAGGACATTGATCGCGACTGCGCGGGCGGCAAGATGACGGTCGATGCGTGGATGCAGCGCGCCTTCGCCGAGAAGCGCAAGTTGATGGGCTTCGGTCACCGCGTCTACAAGAACGGCGACCACCGCGCGGGCATTCTGCGCCGCTGGGGCCTCAAACTCGCGGAGAAGCAGGGCCCGTCGAGCAAGAAGTGGTTCGATATGGGTGACGAAGTGCAGGCGATCATGCTGCGCGATAAGAACATCCATCCGAACGTCGACTTCCCTTGCGGCATGACGTACTTCATCATGGGAATTCCCGTGCCGCAGTACACGCCGATCTTCGTTGCGAGCCGCATCACGGGTTGGTGCGCGCACATCATGGAGCAGCACGCGAACAACCGCATCATCCGCCCGCTTGCCGAGTACAAGGGGCCGATGCACCTCAAGTGGAACGGCTGAGGTCGCGCCACCGGAGGCGGAGAATCGAAAGAGCACAGGCCGCGCAGCACGCGCGGCCTGTTGCATGTTGCCCGGGGGCGCGCGCAGTAGATCGACAAGACGTTCTGGAAGCGGGGTCGCGCGGTCATCCTCGCCTGTTCTGCCGAGGCAGCGAACCCGCGCGGCGCGCGTTCTGCGGAAACGGGACAACTGTCACGTAGGTTCGGTTCTCAAGCGATAATCGGTAGGGGATGCGAGGCAACTGCCCCGCCCCGTGGTAGGTTCGTTTGCCGGTTCCGAATGAGCGGAACTGCAGAATCAGCTGTGAGGCGTTACCCGAGCACCGTCGTCGCAATGTCCAAGAGATCCTTCATGCGAGCCGCGCTCGCGCCTCTCAAACCGACTGAAGGGCTAGAAGTTCGAAGCTTCGAGGCTGGCGATACGCAAGCTTTGGGCGCACTCATGTACCGCGCGTATCTTGACACGGTGGACTACGAGGGTGAAACACCCGAGCAGGCCGCCGCGGAGGTCGCCAAGACGATCAAGGGCGAGTACGGAACGTTCCTGCCCAGTTGCTCGAAAGTGTTCGCGCGCTCGCGCTCTTTGTTGTCGGCAACGCTCGTCACTCGCTTCCAAGACAGGCCGTTCGTGGCTTTCACGTTCACGGAGCCCGAGTCCGCAGGGCAGGGCTTGGCGCGGGCTTGCATGCAATCAGCGATGAACGAGCTGTTCGCCCAAGGCGAGCGAGAGCTTCGCTTGGTGGTCACGTTGGCCAACACTCCAGCGGTCAAGCTGTACACCCGGCTTGGCTTTGAGTTCGAACGAGAGTGACGCCTCACCCTTCGCTCAACTCCGGGCCCTCCGCGGCGGGCAAGCCAGCCCACCACTCCAGACCGGTGAGCTCAAATGTTGTTCCGCTTCTCAACGTCGCTGAGCTTCTCCCGTCTCTCGGTTGCGTTGCTCCGGTGTTGCGCTCGTCCAACGGTCGACCTGCGTTTAAACCGATTCGCTCTGAGTCTCGTAGCATTCAGATGCTCGTACAAGTCGGTCATCACCATGAGAGTGCAACCAATGCTCAAGCAAGTATCGATGTTGATTGTCTGCCTGAGTTCTTTCCTCGTGGGTTGCAACAAACAATCTATTCCTGCAGGCGGTCCCATCACGAGAAGCGAGGCTTTCTCAGAAAGCACCTTCAGGCCACAAGCAATCCAAGGCTCCGAAACATCTTCTTCAACGAAGTTGTTGTCGTTGGAGCGGCCACTTGTCGTCGACGTGGACCCGAATGCTGAGATAAGTGGTGTCGTCCGAAGTGTCTTTCAAGATTCGAAAGGTGTGCTTTGGATAGGCGGCGAATGCGACCTGTTCCGCTACGACGGAAGCACGCTGACCAACTACCACATCAAAGATGATCTGGGACGCGATGTCACGATCAAGAAGATCGTCGAAGACAAAGCCGGCAACATATGGTGTGGAACAACGGGCGGCATCACTCGGATTGACGGCAAGTCATGTACGAGTTTCGGCGAACAGCACGGCCTGATCAGCTGCGACGTCTGGAGCATGGCCGTTGACGCGAGCGGCGTGATATGGATCGGCTCCATCGAGGGCGTTTGCCGATTCGACGGAAAGACCTTTTCCCCCTTCGCAATTCCAGAAGCCGAGCCCGATCCAACGCGAGGCGTGACGAGCGGCAAGTTCGTGCATTGCATGACGGTGGACCGCAAAGGGCAAGTCTGGTTCGGCACCAACGGAGGAGCGTACGTCTACGACGGAAAGACGCTCACGCACATCTCCGAACGCGACGGCCTGCCGAACAACGCCGTCGGCAGTGTTCTCGAAGACAAGTCGGGGAACATCTGGTTCGGCACGATTCACGGGGGCATAAGTCGTTTTGATGGAAAAGTCTTTGCAAACTTCACCGAGCAGGGAGTCGTTGAAGGCCAGGAGATCTGGTGCATGCACGAAGGTCCATCCGGAAACATCTGGTTCTCCGGTAAGCGATCGCCCATGTATCGCTATGACGGAAACGCATTCACCAAAGTGAATGATCAGGACGGAATCACGTCGCTTGCGTTCACCATCCTGGAAGACAACAGCGGAGGCCTCTGGCTCGGCGGTACGAATGGCCTCTTTCGGTATGACGGCAATGCGTTTGTTCGGGTCACAAAAAATGGCCCGTGGCATCAGCATGAGGCAACGCCGTTGCCAGATGCGACTGTCGCGGAAGGACAATGCCATCAACCGGAGTACTGAACCGGAGCACTCATTCACGCGGGAACTGGAAATCAAAATCTGCCCTTTGTGCCCGGTTACGGCGGTCTTTAGGCATCGCATGACGCTACGCCCTTACACATCAAACGACTGGGAACGCTTGTGCCTCATCCATGATGCGGCGCGAATGCATGAGCTTGAAGCCAGCGGCCTTGCCGCTGCTTTCCTGACGCTTGAAGCAACAGCCGCGAGCGAGGGTTTGTTCGACGGTGAAGTCATCGTGGCCGAGTTTGAGGGACAGGTTTGTGGGTTCGTGGCCTATGCCAATGGAGAGCTCACCTGGCTGTACGTCGATCCATCGAAGTACAAGCAAGGCATTGGAAGGCAACTATTACGCCACGCAATCGAGGCGTCGGGGGGGAGCATGTCGACTGAGGTACTCGTAGGCAACGAGCCCGCACTGGCCTTGTACTTGAGCGAAGGGTTCAAGATTCAGCGGCGAGTCGACGGCAAGCTCACGGGCAATGAATCCTTTGTCGCATCCGGCTACGTGCTGCAACGCAACGCGAGCGATGCCTAACCCCTCGCTCGACCTGACCCGCTACGGCAAGCGGCGTAAGCCCGGCACGCGGTACGCGGTATATGGCACATGGCACATCATCTCAGCGTGTGCTTACAGCGCCTGCCGCCGCGGGCAGCTTCGATCGAACCGTCGGCGTGAGGGAGCCTGCTCGCAGCCAATCGGTGTGGGCAGTCCGCTGCGCGGCCCGTAGTTGAGCCAGAGTGTTGACGCTTCCCTTCGTCAGGCGATTGGTTCCGCGCGCTTGATCGTCGGCACTTGATTCGGGCGAACTCACCATTCGCCCGCGTAGCGAACGGAATACGCGCCAGCGTCGCGCGCGGCGAGTTCATACAAGCGTTTCGAGATCTGTCGCGCATGCAGCGCGTCGTGTGCTGCCCATGACGCAAGCAACATGCCCGCATGCAGTGCGCCGAATTTTGGATGCTGATAGGCCTTCGTGAAGTCCGCTTCCGCGAGATGCGCATCAAGCCACGCGATGTTCTCCGTGCGTTTTGACGTGAAGCCATCGAGCGTTTTCGCAAGGTCCTGCTCGTTGTAGCGGCGTCGCTCTGCGATTCCCTCGAGTTCGAGTCGCGGCCACGGGGTGGTTGGATCGCGCAGTGTCGACGCGATACGCACCGCGAAATCTTCGCGCTCTTCGTCGAGCATGTGGCAGCACACTTCGAGGATCGACCAGTGCTCCGGAGCAGGCTTCCAGCGCGCGTCGGCAGCACTGGCGGTGGTCGCAAGTGCGCGCAATGCTGCAGGAAACGCGGCCAAACGATCGCGCAACGCGCGCGGATCGAATGGCGCTGGCGTGTCGGGGGTGTACGTCTCTGTGGAGTGCGTGCTCATCTGTCGTGTTCCTCGCGTTCATCTTTCGCAATGCGTTCGCAGTGTGCTTTGAGCGCTTCGAGGTCGGCGTTGAGTGCCTTCACAACCGCCCCTTTCATGAGCGGCATCATCAGCCCTGACATCATGCGAGCGAACAGCGTGAGCGCCTGCGCTTCGAATGTGAACACAAGACGCGAACCCGCGCCCGACGGCTCGACGCGCACTTCTGAGCGATAGAACGTGCCGTGGTTGGTTGCGGTTGCGACATACATCCCGCCGCTTGCATGCGAAAGCGGTGGCTTCCACTCCGCGATTTCCATGGTCTCCGTCGCAGCGCGGCCGAACATGATGCGCGTTTCGCGCCAACGCATGCCCTTTCCCGAGCGCGGCCCGTCGAGCACTTCGATCGAGGTGATGGCGGGGATGTGTTTCGCCGCGTTCTCGATGTCGGTAACCGCGCGCCAGACGGTTCCGGACGGAGCGGCGATTTCGACGACGCATTCGATCGGCTTCATGGTCGCATCCTCGCGCCTTGTGCGGTGATTGTCGAGCGTGACGGCCGCGTATGGGCGGCGTGCGGGCTGCTACATTTCCCGCCTTATGTCGACCGTCAAGACCATCGCCGTCATCGGAGCGGGAACCATGGGTTCCGGCATCGCCCTCACCGCCGCGCAGACTGGCTTCAACGCGATCCAGATCGACGTGAGCCAACCCGCGCTCGATCGCGCCAAAGCCGGACACGCGAAGAGCCTCGCGCGTCTCGTTGAAAAGGGGAAGCTCGCGCAGGACGCGGCAGACGCTGCGCTCAAGCGGATCTGTTACGTCACGTCGATGGCGGAAGCGAAGTCGGCCGACTGGGTTGTCGAAGCGGCGACGGAGAATGTCGAACTCAAGAAGAAGATCTTCAAAGAGATGCAAGCCACATTCCGCGAGGACGTGGTGCTTGCGACGAATACCTCGAGCATTTCGATCACCGATATCGCGAGCGTCGTCGGCAAGGACGCGCCACGCGTGATCGGCATGCACTTCTTCAATCCCGTGCCGATCATGAAGCTCGTGGAGGTCATCAAGGGCATCGCGACGAGCGAAGAAACGACGGCGCGCACGATTGAACTCGCGAAGGCGATGGGGAAGACGCCCGTGCCTGCGAACGACCGCGCGGGTTTCGTCTCGAACCGCGTGCTGATGCCGATGATCAACGAGGCGTTCTACGCGTGGATGGAAGGCGTCGCGAAGCCTGAGGACATCGATCAGATCATGCTCCTCGGATGCAACTTCCCGATGGGTCCGCTGCGCCTCGCCGACTTCATCGGCCTCGATGTCTGCCACGACATCATGATGGTGCTCTATAAGGAACTCGGAAATCCGAAGTTCTTCCCATGCCCGCTGCTGCGTCAACTCGTGCAAGCGGGGCGGCTTGGCGACAAGTCGGGCCGCGGCGTGTACGAGTACCCTGCGAAGTCGTAATCGGCGCGGCTCGTGCCCTCGCGGCGACGGCGCAATTTTCGACGGAAACCCCGAGAGCGTCCGAAATCAGTTTGGTCTTACGTCTTTCACGCAGCCGCAAACTCGCGTCTTTCACCATGCTCACGTCTCTCAGCGCTCTACGTTGTGTTTCTTTCGTCCTCGCTCCTGCGGCTGTGCTTGTCGCGGCCATCTCGCTCGCAGGCTGCGCAACCAAGCCCGCGACCGCCGACGCTGCCGCATCGCTTCCGCGGATCGCGTGCGTGTTCGAGCCGACAGGACCGGCGGCAGTGCTCGATGTTGCGGCACTGCAAGGCGCGATGTTGGCTCGTGAGGAAGCGGGAAATGTGCCGTGGGGCGTCGATATCGTGAGCGTCGCTGGTGCGGAGCAAGCGGCGAAAACCGCGATCGCCGCGCTTGGCACGAGTGACTCTGATGAGTTGCGCGCAGGTTTCGCGCCATTCGCTGCAGCGAAGACACCGTTTCTTGTCGTGGGTGCGACCGATCCGTGCCTTGCGCGGCTTCCGGGCGGCGACCTCCTGAGTTTCGCGTGCTACTCCGACTCAGCGCAAGGTGCCGCGATGGCAGAGTTCGCGCATGGCCAACTCGGTGCGCGCAAGATTGCGATTCTCTTTGAAGCGACGAGTGATTTCCCTGTCGCCGTGAGCCAAGCGTTCGCGGCGCGTGCGCGTGGACTTGAGGGCGTTCAAGTCACGACGATCGCTTTCACCGATGCGATGAAGATCGATCCGAAGGCGGTGCTTGCGGGCGCTTCCAAACTCGACGCGGTGTACATCGCGTGCAACGCGACCTCGGTCGTTCCTGCGATCGAAACGCTGCGCAACGCTGGTTTCCAAGGCGCGATCCTCGGCGCTGACAGTTTCGATATCCCCGACGTCGACGCGGCGTCGAAGCAAGGCGCTGTGTACTTCTCAACGCACGCGTGGTTCGGTACCGGTTCGAGTGCCGCTGCGCAGCGTTTCGCTGAGAAGTATCGCGCGCAGTTCAAAGCTGAGCCGACCGCATTCTCAGCACTCGGCTACGACGCGATGCAGGCGATGGTGCGTGCGATGCAGTCGCTTCCGCCTGAGCGCCGCACGCGCGAAGGTGTGGCTGGCGCGCTTCGTGCGCTTGCGCCGCATGCAGGCATCACGGGCGAAATCGCGTTTCCGAATCCTGGCTACTTCGCCGCGAAGCCTGTGTGGATCGTGACCGTCGAAGCGGGCTCGCGCGCGCGTGCCAAGCAGGTGTCGCCTTCGCGTATTCCCGAGCCAAACTGCGCACGCTGACGCGCGCAGGCATCCGCCGCGAATTCACGCGCCGCGCGCGGCAGCGATGATGCGTTCGACCGTTTTTGTTTCATCGCGCAGAACATCGATCGCGCTGACTTTGATCGTTCGCCAACCGAGCGAACTGAGTACGCCCGCGCGCACGAGTTCGCGATCGATCACCGTCGGCGCGGTCTGATGAAACGCGCCATCGAGTTCGACGCCGAGAATCCACTCGTCGGGTGCCTCTGGGAGCGCGAGTGCAAGCGAAACGCGGTAATCGCGTGAGCGTCCAACGTGGAAATCAACGCGGAAACCGCGAGATTCCAGCGCGCGTGCGAGTCGCCGCTCGATGGCATCGACATCGATGTCCATGCCTGCGCGTGTTTCGTCGCGTGATGCAGGCACGGTGCCAAGCTCCGCGAACGCGAGATAATCACGGAGATCCTGCGCACCCTTCGACGTGCACTTCTTCGGATCGAGTTCCGATGCGCGTACGGATGAGAAGACCACAATCTTCTCTCTCGCGCGGCTCACGGCGACGTTCAGACGGCGTTCGCCACCCGAGAGATTGAGCGGGCCAAAGTTGTGATAGAGCGTGCCGGATCGATCGCGGCCGTAGCAGATCGAGAAGAGCATCGTGGCGCGCTCATCGCCCTGCACGTTCTCGAGGTTTTTGACGAACACATCTTCGCCCGCTTCAGCCGCTTCCGCGAGACGCGTGCGCAACTTCGCATCGCGGTCGAGTGCTTCATCGAGCAGGTCTTGGACGAGCGTCTGTTGCGCCACGCTGAATGTCACAACGCCGATCGAACGATTCGCAGTGCACGCGTCGTCGTCGAGCAATCGACGCGTGATTTCCGCGACCACAGCCTCCGCTTCGGCGCGATTGGTCGAGGTTCCAGCGCGGTCGTAGACGCCCCCGACGAAGCGGAACTCGACGCCAAGATTTGGATGCGCGCGCCGCGCAGCGGGGAAGGTCTGCAAGCGCGCGCCGTAACTGCGGCGATTCGAGAACTCGATGAGGCGTTCATCGCGTGAGCGGTAGTGCCACAGCAAGCTGCGCTGCGGAATGCCTGAGGCGATCGCTTCTTCGAGCACACTTTCGAGGGGCTCGAGCATATCGGCGAGTGCCGCGTCGTTTGCGCTGCGATCGGTATCGGAGCCTTCGTCCTTCGCGTCGCCCGCGTCTTTCCGATCGAAGAAGTTCGTTGGCGGAAGTTGGCGAGAATCGCCCACAATCACGCTTGCGGTACCGCGCGCAATCGCGCATGCCGCGTCCCACACAGGAACTTGCGAAGCTTCATCGAAGACGATGAGGTCAAAGGGTGGAAAATCAGGCGGCAGCATCGTTGCTGCAGAAAGTGGGCTCGCGAGGACGATCGGTTTGATCGCGGTCATCGCGGATGCGGCTTCTGACATGACACGGCGAATCGGGCGACGAATCGTCGAGAGCGCGCGAAGTTCGTCGATCTTCATGCGTGCTTGACGCATGCCAGGAAGATCCGCATTTGCAAGCGCCATGCGTGCGCGATCGCGTACCGCAAGCGCGACCGCGCCGGCAGCACCCTTGCGATACTCACTCATACCGGCGATGAGTTGCTTGCGAAGTTCCTGCATCCGATCCGCGCCGCAATCAAGAAGTGCAGGTTCGCTGCGAAGTTTCTCGCGCGTCCATGCAGCGAGCATTTCGGCCTCGGCCGCGCTTTCTGCGAGCGTTGCGGGAAGTGCGCCCGAAAGCAGCGCGTCTGCGACAGGCTTCAAGCGGAACTCCGCGGCCCGCGCGCGTACAACGGTGAAGGTGCTCCACGCGGGGATCGTGCGCTCGGCGCGAGCGACGCGCGCGAGTCTCTCGCACGTTGTCGAGAGGCGCGCAGTTGCCGCGTGTAGTGGGGGATTCGCGCCGAGATCTGCGAGTGGAAGGAGCGCAGACTTCGCGGCTTCGAGTGCGCGCTTCGCCTCTGTGCGCGCTGTATCAAGCGAACCATCGCGAATCGTGTTGGGGACGGTACACGCGAGAAGCGCGACTTCTTTCGGCATCGATGCGCGCGCGGTGCGAGCAAACGCGCGTGCAGATTCGATCGCACGACGCGCGGCTGTGAAGTCGATCGCGTCATCGGTTCCCGCTTGCGATGCGGCGAAGATGCGCACGTCGTGTGCAACGGGCGCAGCCGCGTCGATCGCGCTCTTTGCCGCAAGAAGTGACTCGAGTTCGCGGAGCAATTCTTCGAGTGCGGTTGGGAGTGGCGACTTCGCGAGGCGCACGAGTTCAGCGCGGACTTTCCGCGTCGCGAGCCAGCGGAAGAGGACGAATTTCTCGCGCGCGGCGCGCAAATCGCCCGCGAGTGACGCGAGTGGAAGCGTGAGGACGGCATCGTCGAATCGCGCACGCATGTTGGTGCGGGCGACGTGCGCAGCCTCTGCGAGTTCGAGGGCGCGAGCGCGCGCATCGAGTTGCGTTGCAGAATCAGGCGCAAGTGCGCAGGTTGCGAGCGGTGCCGCAGCGACGCGCGTCATGTCGATCGACATCGCGAGATCAACCTGCGCTTGTATCGCGCCGAACTCAGAAGGCGTCGGTACTCCAAGTGCAGCAGCCAGTGTGCGAGCGGGTTCTGCGAGCGCTTCGAGCGTTGCCGTTGCGGCACGAGCTGCCTGCGCGAGGCGCGTGGCATCTTCAGGTGAAAGCGGGCGCGTTGGCTCAAAATCAGCGAGTTCCGCCGCACTTTCTCTCGGAAGTTCATCGAACGCCGCGACGAGGCGATCGACGCACTCGACGCGCTGTGCGAGATCGGCGGACGTCGCGTCTCGCGGGAGCGAGCCGTCGAGCTGGTTCACAAGCGCTGCGTGCGGAATCGCGTCGTTCGTGCCTTCGCTGAGCGCCAGTGCACGCTCGATTGCCCGATGTGCACTGAGGCCTCCGTACAGAGTCAGGCCTGCGGAGGCACTGGCACCTTCACTCGCCTTGTTCTTCGCGCGCTCTCGATGCGACGCATGCAAGGCGTTGCCTGCAGACGCCACGCGCGCACTGGTGCGATCGAGTTGCGCTGCGGTTTGCGCAAAGTTCGCAGCACCTGCCGTCGCGCGCGCATCGACTGCCTCAAGCGCATCTTTCACTTGCGTGACAAAATTCGTCTTGGTCGCGTGATCGGCGTGCAGATCCAGCGCAAATGCGCCGAGACCTGTCTTCCGCAATCGCTCACTCACCACTTCGAGTGCCGCACTTTTCTCAGCGATGAAGAGCACACGCTTTCCGCGCGCGAGACACTCGGTGAGAAGATTGGTGATGGTCTGGCTCTTGCCGGTTCCGGGCGGACCTTGCAAGACAAACGTTCGCCCAGCAGCAGCCGAGAGGACAGCCGCAATTTGCGAACTATCCGCGGGAAGTGGAAGACGCACCGATTCAAATTGCGCAACTTGATCAACTTCGGTCGGATCGAGCAACTTCGCATCACGCACCGTCGTTGGCGCGTTGCGCTCAAGCAGCGTTGCGACGATGGGGTGCGCGGAGAGCTCTTTCCCACGCAAGCGCATCTCTTCGAAGAGGGGCAACTTCTTGAAGGAGTACGTGCCGAGTTTCGCAGTTGCGAGGACGCGCGCACCCGGCACGTTCTTCACCGATTGCCGCACGCGCGCGAGAATCTGCGCGAGGTCGATACCGCGATCGTCTTCGGCAAGTTGTCCAGCAAGCCCAATGTCGAGGCCGTGCGTCATGCGCAGATACTCAACAAGCGCCACGTTTGGCACAGTGTCATCGAGCACTGCTTTGATGCGGAAACCCTCGCTGCGCGAAATACGTTCCATCTCCACAGGCACGAGAACAAGCGGTGCGCGCACAGGTTCCGTGCGTTGTTCGACCTTGAATTCCAGAGCGCCGAGCGCGACATAGAGCGAGCGCGCGCCAGTCTCTTCAAGCGAACTCTTTCCATCACGGTACGCCTTGGTCGCGCGCTTGAAGAGTTCTGCGTCATCGAGTTGCGCGCGCAGCGTGCCGCTTCGGAGTTCTTCTTCGCACGCTTCTGCGGTCATC
>JAIYCA010000212.1 GCA_027488265.1 Planctomycetaceae bacterium | reverse complement strand
GTTGTGCGGATGACACACAAAGAGCGCGCGCGTTTTCGATGTCAGTGCTTCTTTCAGGCCATCGAGCGTGAAACGTCCATCGGTTGGCTTCCAAAATCGCAGCGTTGCGCCCGCACGGCGAACACTCTCGGCAACGAGAAAGTCGACAGGATCTTGTACGACCACTTCGTCGCCTGCTTTGAGAACTTCACGTGCTACAAGCACGATTGCGCTTGCGGCAGAGTTTGTGGCGATGACGCGCGAGGGATCGATATCTGCAGACTTCGTGCGCGCAAAATGTGCGGCCAGTGCCTGTCGAAACTCAGCGAGTCCCGCGGGTGGTCCATACGGGAGATGTGGTGTCGAGACGTACCGCGCGATCGCTTGAGTCACGACCGATGAAACTGGAAGATCTGGATCGGCTGCGGTGAGCGGAATCACATCGGGTGCGCATTCTGCCCAACGAAGATTGAACGCGCGTTTCCGCAGCGCGTCGAAGTCGGGAACACGCGCGGATGACGTTGGCGCGCGGAGATCAATCGGCGCTGTGGGAGCAGGGGGCATCGGTGGTTGCGGGCGTGAGTGGGTCGTCATCTTTGGGGCCTTCGGGGCGGCGACTGCATCACGCGTACGCATCGCGGTTTGAGGAGAAGTCGTTCGGCGGAGTGCGTCGTGCAACGCTCGGAGTGACTCGGGGTTCATGGAGGGGCCTTTCTTGCGCTGCGCGATACGAACAAACTTCCATGCTGATTCGATGCGCGACGCGGTCCACGCGACGCCAATGTCATCGCGCATGAGCCCCCTCATGCAACGAGTGGTAGCACTGGGCCCGACGAAGCCACGGGTGCGAGAAACGCTGCACGAAGTCGACGTCCTTCGAGAAAGAGACGTCGATGGTTCGGTCGCCGCAAGCGCGTGTATTCGGCAAATGCCCTCGGTGTACCTCCCACCGTGCGGACATCACGGAGGAGCCGCGCGAGTCGTACGGCGTCCACGAGCGCGCTGTTCGCTCCTTGGCTCGTGAATGGCAGACATGCGTGCGCGGCATCGCCAAGCAGCGCGGCGTTGCCCCGGTGAAGTGCCGGAAGCGGCGGAAGATCGCGGGTCTTCCAGAGGTGTGATTGGTTGAAGTCCGTGGTCGACAGCGCCTCGATGACATCCGAGGCCCAGCCATCGAGCGTGGCGTCCGCGAATGCGGCAAGCGTTGGGCCCGAGGCATCACTCAAGCGATAACGCTCCGCGTCCATCTGGATGAACCACACGACGCGTCCGTTGCCTTCCGCCAGCATGCCGACCGCAAGTCCGCCGCGTGGATCGTGGTACTTGCGAAACGTCGTGCCGAGCTCTCGCGCGAGTACAGGCGCTTCGGCGACGGACACGATCTCATGGATGGCCGCGTCTGAGAGTTCGGCCTTGGGAAAGAGCATGGTGCGAAAGCGCGATCGCGCTCCGTCGCAGCCGAAGAAGAGTTCGCCATCGAGCGCGTTGCCGTTGTCGAGGACGACCGACTGCACGCGATCGGCGAATGCATCATCGTCTGGAAGGGTCGTGAGATGTGTCACGCTTGCTCCGTCGAGCATGCGCGCTCGTCCGCCTCCAAGTGCGGTGGCGCGAAGTTGCGAAAGGAAGCGTGCGCGCGAAACGCAAAGCGCGGGTTCGAGTGCGTGTTCGCGCAAGATGGAACCATCTGAGGCGCGCAGCGAAGCGTGCTCGATCCAATGCCCCGTGTGGGCCCAGTGCACTTGAGGTGCGAGTTCGCGCAACGCCGCGAGCCCGTTCGGCATGAGGAGAAACCCCATGCCGCTGGGCGCGTCGGTGGGACGTCGCTCGATGATGGTGCTCTCCGAGATCTGCGGCAAGGCACCGAGCGCGGTGGTCATTGCCAAGCCAGCGACGCCTCCGCCAATGATGATCGATCGCATCTGACACTCCTCAGAAGAGCCGCGTCCCTGCGGGTCGACCGCGCATCGGAACGATGACGCACGGTGGGCAGGTGTGGCTCTTCTGAAGGGTTCCGAACGAGTCGAGTGGTTCTCTCAGCGGCGACTCGAAATTTCGCGAAATGCCCTGTGTCACTTCATGTGTGTCACTTCATGTGTGTCACTTCATGTGTGTCACTTCATGGGTGCACACTCGCCAGCGCGGATTGCAATCGACAGCCGGTTCTGTGCGGGTGGCATCGGGCAGGTGGCGAACGGGGTGAAGGCGCACGGCGGATTCGTCGCGCGATTGAAGTCGATCGTGGTCTTGCCGTTGATCGGCGCGGGGATATCAAGGAATCGGCCGCCGCCGTAACTCTCACGACCGTTGGTCTGGTCTGCGAAGACGACGAAGAGCCGACCGTTCGCGCCCGCAGTTGCGACGAAATCGATCGGCGTGCCGCGGAGCGTGCATCGGACGTGCGCGACGACGGGTTGGCTTTCGACGAACCCTGTGACGTTCGTGATCGCGATCGTCTCGCCTTCGGTCGGCGCGACCACTTCCGCCTCAAGGACGAGTGATGCGTCGAACGAGAAGAGTTCGATGCCGCGGAACTTCGTGCGCGCCGGACTCGCGTTGTCTTTCACGCGCAACGCGAGAGCGCCGTTGCGGCGGATCGCGGTGATGGCGAGTGAGCCGTTGCGTACGACGGAGGGAGTTCCTTGATCATCGACCACGAGGGGGACCACGCCGTTCGCGCTCTTACCGTCGATCGTGATGCCCTCAACATCTGCTCGAAAGGCGACTTGGCTCTTGGACGCATCGCTGCCGGCCACGATGAAGGCCCCGCACTGAGGCGCCAAGGCACCTTGATAGCGAAGTGAGCACGTC
>JAIYCA010000058.1 GCA_027488265.1 Planctomycetaceae bacterium | reverse complement strand
CCTCCCATGGGGTGGTAGCTCAATTGGGAGAGCGCCTCGGTCGCATCGAGGAGGTTGTGAGTTCGATCCTCATCCACTCCACTTTGGGTCAGAAGGCCTGCCAATCGGCGGGCCTTCTTCGTTTTGCGGTTTGTTGAGTGCCTTTCAAGGCTCCGCGCAAACCGCCGATCGCAGAAGCGGCGCGGGTTCTCTATCCTTTGCGCCCCATGTCCACCGTTGCATTGCTCGCGGACTCACTTTCGATCTCGCCTTCGACGCAGTTGGTCTTGTACTGCGCTGCTGTGGGCCTCGTTTCACTCGCTGGTGGTGCTGTTGCCGCGTCATTGAAACTTGGGCACCGGCGCTTGCAGTTTGCCTTGAGTTTCGTCGCGGGCACCATGCTTGCGGTCGGGCTTCTTCACCTGCTTCCGCATGCGGTCATCCTCGCCATTGAGTCGGGTGCAAGTGGGCCTGAGGGGCTCTCTCACGGAGCATTGCACGGATCGCTCGATGGCGTGTCGCTCGCGGTCGTGTTGGGTTTTGTCGTGATGTTCCTGTTGGAGCGGTTCTTCCACTTTCACCAACATGAGACACCCGAAGAAGCAGGGCATCACGACTGCTGTGAGGACGGTTGCGATAGTCATCAATCAACGCAAGGCGATGCGCATGCATCGAAAGGTAAGACGCAGCGACCCGGTCATTCGCATGGGCATTCACACGCCCACGGATCCAGTGCTGGAAAGCGGCAGGGACACGCAGTTTCTCAACTCGGTTGGATCGGCGCGACCATCGGGCTCACGTTTCACAGCGTGCTTGAAGGTGTCGCGCTCGCGGCTGCGGTCCTTGCGGGAGCTTCACACGGCGTGGGCGGTGCACTTGCGGGTCTCTCCACGTTCGTCGTCATTCTGCTTCACAAGCCGTTCGACAGCCTGACCGTTGCGATGTTGGTGCGCGCGTCTGGACGACCGGTGATCTTCGCGCACATCGTGAATTTGCTTTTCGCGTTGGTGGTTCCGATCGGTGCTGCAGCACTTTGGTTCGGCGTTTCGCAAGATGGCGCATCGATTCTGCCGCTCGCACTCGCATTTAGCGCGGGAACGTTTCTTTGCATCGCAACGAGTGATTTGTTGCCGGAATTGCAGTTCCACCGCCACGACCGCGTTGGGCTCTCGGTGTCGCCCGTGCCCGGAATCGCGCTTGCGACTGGCATTGCGCGCCTTGAGTCGAGCGTGGCGCAATCGCATGGCCATTCACACGATCACTCGCATGATCATTCGCACGATGAGCCATCAACGCTGGCACCCGCGAGCGATGGGCACGATCACTCCGATCCGAATCACAAGCACTGATGAATGGCACTGATGTCTGGCATTGATGTCTGGCATGGATGATTGGTATTGAGCTGCGCGGAAAGGCACTGAAGGGGTTTCGCATGAAAGTCAAAGCTGAAGTCGTCATCGCTGAGTTGAATCGCCTGCGGTCCGATGTCGACAAAGACATGACGGATCCGGAGTACTTCGCGCTACATCACGCGCTCTGCTTCATCTCGTACAAAATGGGCGAGTTCCAGAAGTATCTCGATGAAGTCGTGAAGGATGGCGAGCATCCGTAACTGCACGCGGAGTGCTCGTTTCGCGTGAATCACGTACGTGCAAGCACAACGACATCGTCGTACGCGCCCTTGATGCGCGCGGTTTGAACAACGCGCAAACCACATGCGTGCAGCTGTCGTTCGAGTTCCTCGGGGCGGTACTCGTCGAGGTGGTACACGGGATCGTTGCGATGACCGTAGCGCCACGCTGGCGTTGCGATGAGGATCGCGCCTCCGGGTACGACGACGCGGCGAATCTCCGCGAGCGCACGCACTGGATTTCGAAGGTGCTCGATGACGTCGAGCAGGAGGGCGCCGCGCGCGGAATGCGCGGGAAACGGCAGCTTTTCCGCAGATCCATGCATGCACGTCACGAGATCCGCGAGGCCTTCGGCGGCCATCCGTGCGTCGGCGATCGCGATCGCTTCGGACTCTGGTTCCACCGCCGCAACGCGGAGCTGGTGGCGTGCGAGTAAGCCCGCGAAGAGCCCGTCGCCCGCGCCAATATCGAGAATGGGGAGATCGAGGGTGTCGCGTTCGTGCGAGAGATTCGCGCGCAGAAATGAGATGAGTGTGTCAGCCCGTCGTCGGTACGCGTCGTGGGAGTTGTAGAGATCCCAGTGATAGGCGCCACGCGCTTCGTATTTACCGAACCCGACAGAAGCGCCCCAGATCGGCGCATTCCATCGAAGTCGCGCGAGATCAATCGATGTCGCGACGTTTTCGAGGTCGCACGCTTCGCCGTCGAAACCGAGTTGATTTCGAAAGTGTGCAGCAGCGATCGACGAGCGAAAGCCGTCGCGATCGAACGATTCCTCGGCGTTCTTAGCCTCCTCGATCGTTGTCGATGCAACGGAGATCACGCGTCCGAGGCCGCGTTTGCGCGCCTCGAGTGAAAGTGTGATCAGTGCGAGTGAACCGAACCCGACCATCGGTTCAAAGAGATCCGCGCCATGAACTGCTTGAAACGCATGGCCGCAGACGACGGCAACCCCGTGGTCAATCGCGTCGACCTCCACATCGAAGCGCTCTGCGTCGCGCGGTGCACCGCGGCCATTTCGCACGAATCCCTTCGGATGCAGGAGAAAGGCTCCATGTGCAGCGATGCCGTCTTGCGCGAGTCGTCGAGCGCCCGCGACGGCGATGTTGTCGTGGCGTTGAAACGCGTCCTCAAGCACAGGAGCCGTTTCGCGCGCGATGGCCGAGTCGACCGATGTGTGCCAAACGAGTACACGTCCCGAGGGAAGCGACTCAAACTCGAACACACGTGCGATTGCGCTTGGATTCTGACGAGACATGGCGTGAAAATCGGCGGAATCGCTGCGTTTCCTCCACTCTCCGTGGTTCGGTTGTGGCAGTATCCTCCACGTCCCGCGCGAAGTGCGCCGCAAGTCGAAAGACGAGCTGAAAGTCGTATTGAAAGTTTTGGGAATCCGCATGTCCGACCAGAAGCCAGCATCGAACCCGCCAGCCTCCAAAGAAGGTCGCGAGGGGAAAGAGTCCCGTTACAAGGACACCCTCAATCTCCCGAAGACGTCCTTCGCCATGAAGGCGAATCTCATTCAGGCGGAACCGCAGTCGATGAAGCGCTGGGATGAGTCGCACCTTTTTGGTCGTTTGCAGGTCGCACGCGAGACGGCGGAACCCTTCGTCTTCCACGACGGCCCGCCATATGCCAACGGCCCAATTCACATGGGCCACATGCTCAACAAAGTCCTGAAGGACTTTGTGGTGCGTGGTGCGTTGATGGAGGGTCGTCGAGTGCGCTTTGTGCCTGGTTGGGATACGCACGGACTTCCGATCGAACACAAGGTGATGACCGAACTGCACGAGAAGGGGAAGACGGCAAAGCTCGACACGTTGACCGCGGAACAGCGGCACATGGCGATTCGCCGTGAATGCGCAGCAGCGGCGACGAAGTTCATCGGCCTGCAAGCTGAGCAAATGAAGCGATTGCTGACGCTCGCGGATTACGCCGATCCCTATTACACGCTCATGCCGAACTATGAAGCGAAGACGCTTGAAGTCTTCGCGGATCTTGTCGAGCAGGGCGTTGTCGTGCGTGCGTTGAAGCCAGTGCACTGGTCGATCGCAAACAAGACCGCGCTCGCCGAAGCCGAACTCGAGTACGAAGACCGCGAAGATCTTTCGGTCTATGTCGACTTTGAAGCGGCAGATCGCGCGAAAGTCGCTGCGGCGTTCGGCTTACTCGCAGAAGCGCCCGCTGCAAGCGATACGAGTACTGACAGCAACACCGATGGCGGCAGTGTTGGAGTTGATGGGGATGAAGTCGATGATTCGCGCTTCCTCGACGTCACGCCGAGTTTCATGATTTGGACGACCACGCCCTGGACGCTCCCAGCGAATCTCGCGATCGCGGTTCATGAGAAGTACCGCTACGCGCTTGTCGAAATCGACGGAAACACCACGATTTTGGCGAGCGATTTGGTCGCCGCGGTTGCGAAGAAAGCAGGCGCAGAGAAGGTTGTTGTGCGCGCGGAAACCGACGGCGCGAAGCTCGTCGGCCTCGCCTATCGGCATCCGTTCTGCCCGCGCGAGGGCCGCGTCGTGTCGGCCGACTACGTCACGCTTGAAGATGGCACGGGCCTTGTGCACACCGCGCCTGGTCACGGCGCCGACGACTATCGCACCGGCTTGAAAGAAGGGCTTCCCGCGTATTGCCCTGTTCGCGAAGATGGAACGTACGACGACACGGTGCCTGAGTGGCTGCGTGGAAAGTCGATTTGGACGGCGAATGCCGAAGTCGCGGAGCGATTGCGCGCAAGTGGTCACCTCTTCTACGACCACAAGTTCATGCACTCCTATCCGCATGACTGGCGTTCGAAAACCCCGGTGATTTTCCGAGCAACCGAACAGTGGTTCGTCGGCGTCGATGTGCCCGTCAAGCGCGACGGAAAGACGTTGCGCCAGCGCGCGCTCGAAGCGATCACCAACGAAGTTGGTTTCACACCAGAGTGGGGTCGCAATCGTCTGCGCGGAATGCTTGAATCGCGGCCTGATTGGTGCATTTCACGTCAGCGTTCGTGGGGCTTGCCGATTCCTGCGTTCCGCATGGCGGACGGCAAGACGTTCCTCACGCCTGCAAGCGTGCGCGCTGTGGCGAAGCGATTCGCGGAGAAGGGCAGCGACGCGTGGTTCCAAGAGTCACCTGCAGACTTGCTTTCGCATTACGACGCGAAGTCGGACGCGGCAGCTCCCGCAGGGCTTGACGTGGCAACGCTCGTCAAACTGCACGACATTTTCGACGTGTGGTTTGAAGCGGGAAGTTCGTGGAACTCCGTGCTTCGCGCGCGAAACATCGGCTACCCGTCGGAGATGTATCTCGAGGGCAGCGACCAACATCGCGGTTGGTTCCAGTTGTCGTTGCTGCCTGCGCTCGGCGCCACCGGTGTTGCGCCGTTCAAGCGTCTTGTGACGCACGGCTTTATCGTCGATAAAGACGGTCGCAAGATGTCGAAGTCGATCGGAAACACGATCGATGTCGAAGCGCTGCTGAAGGAATTCGGCGCGGACGTTTGTCGTTGGTGGGTTGCTGGAACGGATTACGAGAATGACATCCGCGCCGACAGCGAGTTCTTCAAGGTTTCGGGCGAGAGCTACCGCAAGGTGCGCAACACCATTCGCTATCTCCTCTCGAATCTTGATGGATTTGACGCGTCGGAGCGCGATTCGATTCTCGAAGGAATCTCGCACACGAGTCTTGAATCGTGGATGTTGGCGCAAGTCGCGTCGACGCAGGAATTGGTGCGCGACGCGGTTCGGCGTTGCGCGTTCCGTGAAGCACAACAAGCGATTTATCACCTCTGCAACGAAACGCTTTCGGCAATCTACTGCGCAGCGACGAAGGATCGTCTCTACTGCGATGCACGCAGTTCTTCGCGACGCCGCGCGGCTCAAGCTGCGATGCATCTTGCGTGCGATGCGCTTTGCCGCATGCTCGCAGTCTTCTTGCCACATACGGCCGATGAAGCGTTCCGCGCGCTTTCCGGTG
>JAIYCA010000452.1 GCA_027488265.1 Planctomycetaceae bacterium | reverse complement strand
CTCCTGCCTCAAGTGCAGCATCAGGAATCTCCGCGCGGCGCGCCGCTGCGACAGCGGCGGCCAACGCATCGCGCGAGCCCCACGCGATGAGATCCGCGCGTTCAAGCCACGCGTTCTCATCGGTACCTTGGACGCGCGCGGCGAATCGTTCGCCGATTCCACGCGCGCCATCGGCTGGCAATGCCGCCCGATCAGTCGCGAGCGCCACGCGTCCATCGAGCGGCTTCGCAAAGAGCACAAGCCCCGAGGCGTTCGTGTAAGCACCCTCGCCCGACTCGGGCGCAGGCTTCAGATTCGCGTTAAGAAACGCCGTCGCGTCGGTGCACGGCAACACAAAAACGGGGAGCGTTCCTTCGGCCGCCGCGCTCGGGAAGTATGCGACGAGCGGACCGTTCTCATCAAGATTCGAGCCAACGCCAAGCTGCGCCTTCAAGAGGTCGATCGGTCGTCCCATCGCGAGGACGCCTCCCTGACCCGTCGCCTCAACGAGCTGCTCAAGATCGTTGCTTGCCTTCTTGAGATTCGGAACAACAACGAACGAAACCGCGCTCTCGGGAATCCAGCCAAGCGCCCGCTCCAGATCGGGCGGCACCGCCGAGGCGGCCGTCGAAAGGCTCGCCGACGCGGTCCCGATCAGTGCGGACGAAAGAAACGATGAAAGCAACAGGTTGGCGAGAATCGTGCGGCGCATGGTGGTTCCTCGGCCTCAGGCTCGGCGCGAACTTCAAATCTCGCGCCGCGGGCGACTACTCTAACGACGGACGCGTGGACCGATACCGCGACTTTTCATCGACGACGTTTCCGGCGCATCGGGAAACGGGAACGGCGCGAAGTCTCCAGTCCACGTGCGCGGGCTCCTCGGGAGCCGCTCCGTGATGACGGCACGATTCTGAAAGCGCAAATCTGAAAACCCAAGTCTGAAAACCCAAGTCTGAAAACCCAAATCTGAAAACCCAAGTCTGAAAACCCAAGTCTGAGTTCAGGAGTCTGAACTCGTACGCCTGAAAAAGTCTGAGCCAACCATGCTGAACCGCCTTGTCACCGCTTCCGTCGCCGCCACCGTTGCCGCCGTTGCCTCGATCACCGGCTTCGCCTGCTCGCAAACTGCGCCGCAAGTTGACGCGGAAGGAAAGGACCTCGCCGTGAAGTGGAAGGACGCGTCGCTCTACACGATTGAGGCGAAGGCGCTCGATGGCTCCAACGCGAATCTCGCGCAATACGAAGGCAAGGTCGCGCTCGTCGTGAACGTTGCGAGTCAGTGCGGTCTCACGCCGCAGTACACCGCGCTGCAAGCGCTTGCCGATCGATTCCGCGATCAAGGCTTGGTCGTGATCGGCATGCCGTCGGGCGATTTCGGCGGACAAGAGTTCGACAGCGCGAAGGAAATCCGCGAATTCTGCGACGCGCGCTACAAGGTGACCTTCCCGCTTCTCGAGAAATCCGGCGTGAAAGCCGGCAAATCGCAATCGCCGATCTTTGAGTTCCTTGGCACGAAGACCGGCGAACTTCCGGGTTGGAACTTTGGCAAGTATGTGGTCTCGCGCGATGGCAAGCGCGCTGTCTTCTTCGCATCGATGACGAAGCCAGACGATGCGAAGGTCATCGCTGCGATCGAAAAGATGCTCGCAGAACCCGCTCCGGCAGCGAAAGAAAGCGCTCCGGCAGCACCAACGAAGCCCGCGGAGTCTGCCGCGCCTGCCGCGCCTGCGACTCCCGCGCAACCCAAGTGAGTGCGCGTTCCGCATCTCGCGGAAACCCGGAGATTTCCCGAAGAACGACCCGTGAAACGCGCATCGAGCGCGCATAGTCTGCGCACATGTCGAGCCTTCACCCGCGACCGGGCGCACGCGACGCGGTGGTTGCCGCACTCGTGGTTTTCCTCGTGTGGAGCGGCATCGCGCCGCGCAGCCATGTCACGTGGCTTGCGGAAGTCTTCTGGGTCATCGGCGCGATCGTGATGTGGGCCGTGTGGCTGCGTCGATTGCCGTGCACGGGCATCGCGTTCACGGTGCTTGTCGTGCACTCGGTCGTCCTCATCATCGGCGGGATCTACACCTACGCCCACGTGCCGCTCGGCGCATGGGTGCAAGAGTGGATGGCTCGACCACGCAACGACTACGACCGATTCGGCCATTTCATGCAGGGTTTCGCGCCAGCGCTCCTGTGGCGCGAAGTGTTTCTCCGCAACGCGATCGTCGCGTCGCGCGGTTGGCTTCCTATGATTGTCGTTGGCATGTGCCTCGCGTTCTCAGCGTTCTTTGAATTGCTCGAATTCGCGGTCGCGATGGGCTTCGGCGACGCCTCGAGCGATTTCCTCGGCGCACAAGGCGACGGATGGGACGCCCAGTGGGACATGCTCTTCTGTTTCGTTGGCTCAATCGCAGCGCTCTTTCTGTTGGCGCCGCTGCAAGATCGACAGATGCGTGCGCAGGCGCAGCAGTACACCGATATCGCGCAGGCGCGCGATGCTTCGCGCGAGCGTCGTCAGCCGGTAATCCCGATCCAACCTGAGAGAAGGTAGGCAAGGCCAAGGAAGACGAGGAAGCTCATCGAGTCGGTGACCATCGTGAGGAAGATGGTGGATGCTGTTGCAGGATCTGCACCGAATCG
>JAIYCA010000304.1 GCA_027488265.1 Planctomycetaceae bacterium | reverse complement strand
CCAGCCTGCAATGGCAGCAACGGGCTGGATGGGGGTTGTTTCCTTCTCGGTGGGCACGATTTGTCCTCGGTGTTTCTTCCTCTGGGGCGACGTTCGAGATCGCTCGGTCGATCTGTTCGGCGGTTTTGGGGGCACTTTGCGTGAGTATTCACTCAAGTCGGCCCCCCCGAGGACCGATGGGTCGCAGTGTAGCGGTCGTGCGCGTGCACGCCGTGGCTGCGTCCTTCGGCGCGACCCATCGCGCGGGTGACGTACGGATTGAATCCGCGCACCGCAACGTGTGCAGATCCATCGCCTGACTCAACGCCTCATTCGTGACCGATTTGGAGCAACCATGGCAGCCAGCCATTCCGACGAAACCAACCCCTCCAGCCGTGAAGATTGGCAGCGCGAGAACCTCTTGCACGCCGTTGATCCGCGTTCGGGGAGCGTCGTCGATCGCCGATCTGGACTCGACCGTCGTCGTGGAGAGGTCGCCGATCCGACCAATCTCGAGCGTCGACGCGGCCCAGGTCGTCGTCTGAGCGACTTTGTGCGCGACGCCGAAGAGGGCGAAATGAACAAGGAACAGTTCATGTTCTTGATGGCGATCGACGCCTTCAAGCGCGTGAATGGCAAGACTTTCCCCGCATGGACGGATGTGCTCGAGATCATCCGTAAGCTTGGGTATCGAAAGACGATGCCGAGCGAACTGAATCTTGGCGGTCGTGCGGAAGATTGGCGCGAGCGCGCCGATGCGCCTGCGAAGACGACCCATGCGGAAGATCTCGATGAACGCCGCGCGGCGTGAGTGGTCAAGATCGTCGCAGAGTGCGTGATTTTCGTGGTCGCCGTCGATACGAGCGCGGTGCGAAGCAAGTCACGAGCGCTCAAGCACGTCACGAGCGCTCAAACCACGTCACGAGCGCTCAAGCACGTCACGAGCGCTTAAACCACGTCACTCCGCAAGCACGTCATCCATCGTGTACCAGCCCGGCGCACGGCCAGCGAGCCATTTGGCAGCACGCAGCGCACCAGCAGCAAAGAGGTCGCGCGAAACGGCCTGATGCATGATGTGCAATCGTTCAGACGGCCCCGCGAAGCGGATTTCATGCTCGCCAATCGTGTCACCCGCGCGAATCGCGTGAATTCGGTCGGGTGGAACGCGCATGCCGCCTTCGCCGAGCGAACTCGCGAGTGCAAGTGCGGTGCCCGACGGAGCATCTTTCTTGCGGTCGTGGTGGCTTTCAACGATGTCGACCGACCACTCGGCTGGGCCGAGGAGTTCCGCCGCCAAGCGCGCGAGGCGACGCGTCACAGCCACACCAAGCGAGGTATTTGGTGCGACGAGGACCGCGTGAGAGGCCGAAAGCACCTTGAGTTCATTCTTGACGGCGTCTGGAAGCCCAGTGGTACCGACGAGCAGCGCTGCATGCGTCGATTTGGCGATCTCAATCGCCGCGCGCGTGCCTTTCTCAGATGAAAAGTCCACAAGCACCTTCGCGCGATGGGCAAGCGCGCGTTCGCCCGCGTTTTCACGGTGAAATCGCGCAACAACTTCGACGCTTTGGTCGTTCGAAGCAAGCGCATCGATGCGTGTTCCCATGCGTCCACCGGCTCCGATGATGGCGATCTCAAGCTTCATATGCGTCTCCCTTTCCTGCGCGATCGTCTTCGCGTGATGAACGCGACACATGACTCGCACGACTCAGCCAAAGATGAGTTGCGCAACCCTTCCGACACCAACTCAACAACTTACGACGACTTTTCTGTCAAGCCACTTTCCACATGTGGCCGATGTGTGTATAACTCCATGAGGTTGCAGCTCAGTTACGCCGGCTGCATCCTCACTCCGACACCAAGAGCGTAACCAACTCAAGGGAGCCAACCATGGCTGCTAAGAAGAAGGCCGCAAAGAAGGCCGCAAAGAAGACCGCGAAGAAGGCTGCTAAGAAGACCGCGAAGAAGGCCGGCAAGAAGACCGCCGCCAAGAAGTGAGCCCTTCGCAGTGACTGGCGAAAGCCAGTTGCATGAACGATGCATGGAGGCCGCCGAAAGGCGGCCTCCAGCATTTTTGAGCCGCTCCGCCACTCTGTGCGCGGGCGGCTTTGTTGTTTGTATCGCGCGCGATAGCCAAAGGCGTTGCGGATCATTCCCCTCATTTTCCCGATGAAAATGCAGGTTTTGGCGCGCTGTCGCGTCTTCGATGACTCGTACGCATGTGTCTGCGTGCACGATGAACCGCGCGTGACTCATCCCGCGCGTGACTCATCCAATGGCCACGATCGACACAGCCACGCATCCGGGATGGTTCATCTCGAGGACACTTCATCGATGGGGCTGTGTGCACGCAACTCGCGCAACTTGTGATGCGATGCTTCTAGCGACGTGCGCTGTTCGCTATCATCGCGCGCTCGTGCGGAACACTGCGACGCAGCGCGACGCCACGCAACTTCACATCACACGCTCGACGCGTCGCTCGAGATTCCCCGAAACACGTCATCGAAACACGTCATCGAGGCGCGCCAAGCAGTCCGAGAGAGAACAGATACGCCATGGCACACGTCATCACCGAACCCTGCATCGGAACCAAGGACACCGCCTGCGTCGAGGTTTGCCCCGTCGACTGCATTCACCCGACCAAGAAGGAAGGGGAGTACGGGGCCCAGCAGCAGCTGTACATCGACCCCGATACCTGCATTGACTGCGGTCTTTGCGTCGACGAATGCCCCGTGCAGGCGATCTTTCCGCAGGACGATGTTCCCGCCGAGTGGCGCAAGTACATCCAAATCAACGCTGACTTCTTCAAGAAGTGAGCAAGGTTGCGAGGCGGTTGAGGTCGCGAGGCGACGCGTGGTGGTGAGGCGACCAAACTCCGATCGGTCTTGACCGTCGTGGGTCGAGGTGAACCTGCGAACCCAACAAGGTCGTAAGGTCCGAGGGAGTCGTAAGCACGACTATTCCCAGGCTGTCCCATTGACTTCCGCGTAGAGCGTTCGGGCGGCTTCGTCGCTTGCAGATTCAGGCACACGCGCTCGCACAACCCCCTTCATCGGGTTGTACCAAAACATCGCGCCTCGCCCGCCTCGGAAGGTCGGGTCACGCGGGTGCTCCCGCCCGAACTCAAAGGGCAACGCGCACTCGATCCAAGGGGCGCTTTCGCTCGCAAGTGCGTTGCATGGCGCGCAGTCATCAAACCAGGCCTGTTGAACAGCCTCGGGGTGACCAAACTCGTTGAGTGGGGCGTTGCCAAGCGTGGCGCGGATGCCGATTTCGGCCTCAATCTGTGCAATCGAGGCCCGCGTTGCTTCGACCGCTGAACGCTCCGCGAGTGCGGTCTGATGGGCGCGCAGTCCGAGGACGAGCGCGGCCGCAGCCGTGCCGACAATAAGAAAGTCGATCGAAAGCCGAATTGGTCTCATCGCGGGTTCGTTTCCGCTCCTTCGCCCCAACACTTCCGGACTCACTCGAGCGGGCGCGCGCTCGGATCAACTCGCGCACGCCCTCACGTGGTGACTCATCGGCGCAATGTGAGGGTGACTTCGCGCAGTCTTCGGATGGGGTGAGGGTCTCGCGCCTCATCGACGGGTTGTTTGGTTTGAAACGGTTGCACGCGCGGCGAGAGAGGTTCGTCGGGCCTGATAGCATCGCGGAGATGACCTCTGTTCCTCGCGAGAATCCGATTCACGTCCGCATGCTTCGTTGCGGGATGCCGCTCCTTGTCGAGGAAATGGCGGGAGTCCGAACCGCCGCGGTCAGTTGGTTGCTTCCTGCGGGCAATGCTTCCGATCCCGATGGCGAGCATGGCGATGGTTGGTCGAGTCTGCTCGCAGAACTCGCGCAACGCGGCGCGGGCGGCCGCGACAGCAAGCAATTCTCCGACGCGCTTGATCGTGCGGGTGTGCAGCGATCGGTTTCGCCCGCTGCGGTGCACATCGTGATTGGCGCGACCACGATCGGTTCGCGCATTGGAGAAGCGCTTCCGCTTCTCACCGATCTCGTCGTTCGGCCGCATCTTCCGGCCGAGGCCCTTGATCCAGTGCGAAGCCTCGCGCTGCAATCACTCGAAAGTCTGCGTGACGATCCGCAGCATCGCGTTTCGCTCAACTTGCGCGAGCGCCACTTGCCGCCGCCCTTCAACCGCAACGGCCACGGCAACAAGGTTGCGTTTGAGCGCGCGGAGATCGATCCGCTGCGTGAGAGTTGGGCGAAGCGCGTGCGGCCAATTGGCTCGATTCTCGCAGTCGCGGGCGCGGTCAACGCAGATGATCTTGCGCGGCAACTCGACGGGCTGCTCGCGGGCTGGGAAGGCGTCGGCCCCGAAGTCGAGGCAACGGGCGACGCGATGGGCGGCGCGCTGCATGAGGCAGATGAGTCGAACCAAACGCACATTGCGATGGGCCTCACGGCGCCAAACGAGCGCGAACCCTCGAGCCTCCTCTGTCGGATCGCGGCGACCATCCTCGGTGGCGAGTCTTCGAGCCGCCTCTTCACGGAAGTGCGCGAGCGCCGATCGCTCTGCTACTCGGTGAATGCTGGTTACGCCGGCGGTCGCGACCGCGGCATGATCGCCGTCTACGCGGGAAGCACCCCCGAGCGTGCACAAGAGACGTTTGACACCATTCGCGCCGAGCTTGAGCACTTCGAGCATGGCGTTCACGCGGATGAATTCCGTCGCGCGGTGGTCGGCCTCAAGAGTCGGCTCATCATGCAAGGCGAGAGCACGGGGGCGCGGGCGGCGGCCTTGGCGAGCGATTGGTACCGCCTGGGTCGATGCCGCTCGCTTGGCGAACTTTCGGCCGAAGTCGATGCCGTCACGCTTGATGGGTTGAACTCGTGGATTGCATCCGCGATGGATGCCGGCTGGCGCGCCCGCGCGACCCTTTGCACGATCGGGAAGGACCAACTGCGCACGTCGTAAAACAAACACGCCCTCGGGGCGTGTGGTTCAACGCGACGGAGCGTTTGGCGAACTCAGAATATGACCGGACTTAGACCGCTTCGACCACGCTGTAGCGGTCGAGATTCAGGGTCACGAGTTCGCCGTCATCCTTCTTGACCTCAAGCCGATCGAGCCAAAGCTTGTCAGCCTTGGCGTGGGCGAACCACGAGCCTGTCTTCGCTTGGCGATAGCGGCAGACAACACCTTCAACCGTGGTGGTCCAAACGGCGTGGGTCTGCGGCAACTGCTGCGTGACGCGGACGCGAGTTCCAGGTTCAAAGGCGGCGGACTCGAGCATGGGAGGCGGAGTATACCGATGCGCTCGGATCTGTCTGTCCGACTTCGAGGGCAGCAACGAGCCGCGCCTTCGATGGATTGGCCGATCGGTTAGCCGCCGACGCGCGCGGGGGTCACCGACAGGAGCTTGCCGTGATCGAATGGCTCCAGCGTGATGGTGAGCGATTGCGCCTGCCCGCCGCTGCGTCGAACGTCGAACTTGACGGTGTCGCCGGCCTTTTTCGAGCGCAGCACGCGGCGAACGTGCGAGGGGCTCGCGTCGCTTGAGCCGTCGATGGCAACGACGATGTCATGGTCGCGCAGGCCGCCTTCGTAGCCGCTGAGTTCTTCGGAAACGTCTTCCAACACCGCACACTTGCGTGGATCGAGGCCGAGGTGGGTGGCAAGCACAGGGTCGACCTCTCGCATCCGGACGCCGAGCATCACGGGTGGTAGGTGCGGCACTTGCGACACGTGCGGGCCCGCCGGTGGCATCGCCGCCGGGGGTTGTCCAGGATTCGGCATGACGCCAGGCGGAATCATGGCGCTCGACGCCGCGCCGAAAATCATCATTTGATCGCCCATTGGTCCGGCCATGAACACGTCGTTTGGCCCACCAACTGGGTGCCATTGCATGCCGGGGTACATGCCAGGGCCCATCGGTCCAGCGTTCGGGAGCGGTCGACCTTCGACAAAGATCTCGCGGCGAATCTCACGCGATCGCTTGCTGGAGCGACCGTTGCCGTCGCCGCGGCCCTCGCCGCGTTCATCCCCGTCGTCATCCCCGTCATCGTCCCCGTCATCGTCGTATTCCTCGTCGCGTTCGATGACCACAATCATCTCTTCCTCGCCATCAGCTCCCTCGATCATCGACCATTGCGCGGGCGACTTCTTGGAGGACGGCTTCGTCGACGCTGGGCGCCCCTCGGAGGTGGACTCACACGCCGCCAACCCTGTCAGGGTGGAAGCGGCGAGCGCGACGGCGAGAAGCATTCGGGTGGAGTCGGACTTGGGTTCTGCGAGGGAGGTCAGGCGCATGGCGGGAAGATCGGCCGCCCGTGCGATTTCGCTGCAAAAGGCGCGTACCCTGCGCGCCATGTTGACGCGCGCGCGATCTCTCGGCGGAGGTCTTTCCATCTCAGCGGCGGTGGCGTGGACACTTTCTGCCGCAGCGCTTGCAGGGGCGGGCGGCTGGATGCTCGGGTGCGAAAAGGAACTCCGCGATCCAAGCGCCACGCGGCCAACGCAGCCGTCCGAAACCGCCGGCCAAGGCGAACAGCCTCCAGCAACGTTGCAGACGATTGTCACTCCGGCGCCGATGGCCGATCCGCTCGCTGAACATCGCGCGACGAAGCTCATCCTCACGGGGCTTTCTCAGATCACGCGCCCCGCGCCCGGTGTTGCGATCATCGATCTTCGCTTCGATGCGCTCGACGACGCCGGACTTCCCGCCCGCATGGCGGGTGATTTGCGCGTCGTGATTCGCGCACCGAGTGCCGAACCCGAACACAGCGCGTTTGATATTCCGCTTCAAACCGTGACGCAGCAGGCGAAGCACTTCGACGAGACGCTCTTGATGTACGTCGTGCGACTTGAGCCGCGCTTTACACGCGAGCCTGCAGCGGGCTCTCAGATCGAAGTGACAGCCACACTCGCAAGCCGCGATGGTCGCGTCATCGAATCGTCAGGCCGCGTCGCGTGGTGAAAATTCGCGTCGCGTGGTGAGAATTCGCGTGGCGTGGTGAGAATTCGCGTCGCGTGGTGATGAGGCAGTGAAGCGCAGTCTTGTCGCGCGACACAAACCAACTTACGGCGTCTTGTCGCTTGAGTTCTGTGCGCGCTCGAGCTTCGTTTCGTACTTCTGCTTCATCTGACTTTGATGGCTCGTGAGATCAATCGATCGACCATCGATCCACGCGGCCGCGACATCACTCGTCAATTCAAGCGGATGGCCGCGCGTCACGATGATCGTGGCGCTCTTGAGTGGCTCGACCGTCCCGTAGCGCGACGAAATGCCCGCGATCGCGCACGGGTTCGCAGTCACCGCGCGCAACGCCGCTTCTGGATCGAGTCCGAACGCCGCAGCGGTCGCCGCGTGGTGCGGGAGATTGCGCTCGTGCGCAGGTTCGTCACCGGTCGCGATCGAGAAGAGAATCCCAGCATCCGCGAGTTTCTTTGGAAGCGTGTACGCGGCATCGGTCGGCGCGTGACGTTGGCTTGGAAGGCGATGCACACCATTCAAGACGACGGGAACCGACGCGGTCTTGAGAAACGGAATCGCGCTCTCGACGCCTTCGCTCCCCACAATCACAGGGCGCATGCCACGCGCGGTGATCCACGCCACCGCACTTTCAATTTGCGCAGCACTTCCAACTTGGACGAAGACAGGGTCCTTGCCCGAGAGCACATCGCGCATCGCTTCCGCGCGTTCGTCTTGAGCGACGGTTGGATCGGCGGCGCGCGCCGCGAGAATCGCCTTCATCTCATCGAAGAAACGACCGATTTTCTCGAGTTCCTCTTTCGCGCGGCGTCGCTGTTCTTCGGGAGAACGACGCGAAACAAGTGTGCGCGCGGGATCGACCATCGGCCAGGTCATCACAAGGCCGATTGAGCGATCGATGGTGAGCGCTTCCGGAGTCCACCCATCGAGTCGAATGACGGATGCGGTTCCCGAAAGCGTGCCGCCACTCGGAACAGGAACCGCAAGCAGAATGCCTGCCGCGCGTGACACGGTGAGCAAATCGCTGTCGGGATTGATTGCGACGGCGGGAACAGCTTCCGGTCGGAAGTCGCCGAACTCAAAACGATCGTCGGTCGATTCGACGGAGAGCGTTTCGACGAGTCCGAGCGACGTCGGCATCGCGCAGAAGCCTGGCGACACGTGCATGCCTTTCGCGTCGAAAATCTCGCAGTTGGCAGGGAGTTCTGGAACGCCTGCGCCCACCGATGTGATGCGGCCGCCGTCGAAAATCACGTGGCCATTTTGAATGACGGGTTGCGATTCGGTTGCGGTATGAATGACGGCGTGGATGATCGCGATCGGTCGCGATTGCGCGGGGGCCGGCACCACATCCGATTGCGCGAAGGTGGTCGACGCGGCAGCGCATGCGAGCGTTGTAGCGACAGTCGAAGCGAGAGTGCGAAGACCGCGCGATGAAGAGTTCGTGTGAAGAGTCATGCAAAACCTCATGGGTGGTCTCCGTCTCAGTTGATTTCCGCCGCGACGGGCACGATTGGTCCTGTGAGATTTGTCGTCGTGGTTGTTGCATCGCCGCTTGGCGTCAGCACGTCCGACGATGGGCCGCAGCCACAATCACCTTGTTTCGTTGGGAATGGATCTTGTCCGCGCGCGAGTCGCAGCCAGATGAAGTCCTCGCGATCTTCGAGCATGCGCTCTAAGAGCGTTGGCGCGCGGCCACCCGCGGAACCACGTCCACCGCGTCCGCCGCGCATACCACCACCACCACTACCACCACGACCTTCGCCATCGCTGCTTGCCGCACGTGCGGCGTCGCCTGCGGGTGCGAGCGTCTTCGCGATGAGATCGGCGCGCGCGGTGCGAATAGCGTCATGCTGCGCCGCTTCAGCAGAACGCTGATAGCGACGTACACCGTCAACCCACGTTTCCTCGCAGCGCGTGAACGCAGAAAGCGGATTGCCGTTCCACACCGCGAAATCCGCGTCCTTTCCAACCTCGAGTGAGCCGGTGCGTTGATCGATGCGCAGTTGCTTCGCTGGGTTGATCGTGACAAGTGCGAGCGCTTGCTCTGGCGTGAGTCCGCCGTAGCGCACAGCCTTCGCTGCTTCCATGTTCATGCGACGCGCGAGTTCATCGGAGTCCGAGTTGAAACTCACGAGGACACCCGCACGATGCATGATCGCGCCGTTCCACGGAATCGCATCCATCACTTCGACTTT
The DNA here is from genome assembly GCA_027488265.1 of Planctomycetaceae bacterium. Lineage (GTDB taxonomy): Bacteria > Planctomycetota > Phycisphaerae > Phycisphaerales > SM1A02 > QWPT01. The sequence continues at coordinate 3,954 of JAIYCA010000304.1, read as the reverse complement.
GTATGCCCACCAGTCGCTGAAGCTTGACGCGCCCGCGCCATGTGCTGCGATCTCAGGCGCAACTTTGTAGCCCTCAAGCACGTGCTGCAACGTTGCGACGCGGAAACCAAACTTCTTTGCCGTCGCGAGCAGCATGAGGATCTCGTCTTGACGGTAACTGTGGCAGTGAACGAGCCGCGTTCCTTCGATGATTTCAGCGAGCGTTTCGAGTTCGAGATCCTTGCGTGGCGGCAGCGTGCGCGCGCGCGCAGCCTCGTCGAGCGCAGCGTACGCAGCATGCTTCGCGCGGTAGGCGCGTGCGGCTTCGAACGCATCGTCCATGAACGTGGCAACACCCATGCGCGAACTTGGATAGCGCGACTTTGAGCGCACGACGTTTTCACCAAGCGCAAACTTGATGCCCGAAGGTGCGCCTTCGAAGCGGAAGTTCTCGGCGTTTTCGCCCCAACGAATCTTCACCACCGAATTACGTCCACCGATGGGATTTGCGGAACCGTGCAGTTGATTGACCGCGGTGAGTCCGCCAGCAAGTTGGCGATACCACTCGATGTCGTTCGGATCGATGACGTCACCAATCGTGACTTCTGCGGTGTTCGAGTGTGTGCCTTCGTTCACGCCACCGGAAATGCCGGTGTGGCTATGACAATCGATGAGGCCAGGCGTGATGTGCATGCCGCGCACGTCGAAGATGGTCGCGCCATCGGGTGCGTTGAGGTTCTCACCGATCGCCGCGATTTTCCCATCGCGAATGAGCATGTCTGCGGTTTGCAACGTGCCCGCGGGGCCTTGCGTCCAAATCGTCGCGTTGCGGAAGAGCACCGTGCCGCTGAACGGTTGTGCGGTGAGTCCGAATTCGCCGAGCGGGAATGGAAGCACGTCTTTCCAAAGGTTCGACTTGTCGTCCTTCTTCACGTCATCTTTCCTCGCATCGTCCTTCTTCGCGTCGGAGCCTGCAGCGTCGTCGTTCTGGACGTTGTCCTTCTTTGCCTCGTCCTTCTTCTCCTCGTCCTTCTTCGCAGCGTCTTTCTCGCCTTCGCCGCTCTTGTCCGACTTCGATTCGGTCGCTGCATCTGCCGGCATGCGACGCAAATCAAACGTGAAGCGCGTACCCGCGAGATTTTCTGCGGTGAGCACCGCGCGCTCGCCAACACGCGCGATCGCGATGCGCAATTCGCCATCGAGACCGAACGGCGCGCCGTCGATCATGCCGCTCCAGCGGCCATCTGAACTTGTCGTCTTTCGCGCCGTTGCGGACGCGCGATCGTCGCCCGCATTCTTCGACTTCGGCGCTGTCACAGTGGTCTCAGTGTTCTCGGCGCTCGGCGCATCCTGCGAAACTTCTGCAGCGGGTTTCTCTTCCGAAAGCCACGTCGCCTTGATCGACGAATCTTTCGGATCGAGCGAGAGGCGCAAGTCTTTCGCAAGCGGCTTCGGCGTCGCCGTCGACGTTTCGACGGTGAACGTTCCTGCGGCAAAGAGCGGAGTTTCGGGGAGTGCGATCGCCGTCACGCCCGCGATGAAGAGGCCTTCAAACTTCGTGTCTGCGGCGAATGGATCACCAGCGGCGACGATGATGTTGGCGAGTTTGCCTGTGGAGAGTGTGCCGACGCGCGCGTCGAGACCGAGCATCTTCGCGGGTGTCGTCGTGACGGCAGCGAGCGCTTCATCGGGCGTGAGTCCGTGCGTAATCGCGTCGGCGAGTTTCTTCCGGAATGACGACTTGTCGCTCATGCGATGCGACGTGATCGCGACGTTCGCGCCCGCAGCGACAAAGCGCTTCGGGTTCGTCGGCGCGTAGCGCCACGTCATGAGATCGCGCAGCGAAATCGACTCAGCGGCGGTTGGCGAAACGAGATCGGGAGCTTGCGGAAACTCGATCGGAAGAATGAGTGCAGCCTTGGAAGCGTCGAGCAACGTGCGAATCTCGGCCTCGTTGCGGAATTCGTTTCCACCGCCGAGCAGCGTGACTTCCGTCGTTCCGAGTTGTTCGGCCGCGAGTCGCAAAAGTCGCGCGGCATCGAGTTCATCGGCCGCGTCGACGATGAGACCTTGCTCACGACGCACCAGCGGTTGCAGCGCGTCGAGCGCGTTCATGTCGTCGACGGGTTGTGTCGATTGCGTGACAGCGAGCGTTGCCGCGCGCCACTTCGCATCGATGAGCGTCTGTCGCATGAGCGCGTACGAACCCATCAGACTCGATGGATAGTTGCCCGAGCGTTCGCTGCGCGGTTGCGTTGGTTGTGGTGGCTGTCCAACCATTGGACTCGGCGTTGCAGGCGTTTGTGGCGCGAAGAACGCGCTGAAGTCGAAGCTTCGGGGACCGATGACTTGCGCCGTCTTGCCGTTGAGCGCGAGGCCGAGCGGTCGTTCGGACGACTTGAGAAGGACACGGAGGTCGGTCGCGCCGCGGAGAATGCCGTTCGCCGGAAGAACGCGCGCGACCGCGAAGCCCTGTGCGCGCAGCGCGTCGATCGTCGCATCGCTGACGGGCAATTCGCTTGCGCGGACTTCGGGGGTGACCGAGGCGTTCCAGTGCGCACCCGGCGCAGCACTCGCGGTGCTCGCTGCGCTGGCGCTGTCGACGGGCAGCGCGGCCTCGATGAACGCCGGGAGCAGCGTCTTTCCCTTGACGTCGTAGACGCGGTAGCCCGCGGGCACGGTGATATCCGTGCCGACGGCTTCGATCACGCCGTCGCGTACGAGAATCGTCGCCGACTCAAGCGACTCGCCCGGTGCGGGAATCACCTTCGCGCCTACGAGCGCGAATCGCGCAGGGTCGCTTGGGCGCATGCCGTTGACGGGGCCTTGTTGCGCCACAGCGCCGCGAGTTGCAGCGGTTGCGACGAAGACGCTCGTCAGAAGCGTGAGATTGAGAAGGGCGAGAGCGCGCCAAGCACGCACGAGGCGAAAGGCCTGCGATGAAAGCATGGCGCGAATCGTACGGGACGTTGCAACGGTAAAAATGAAAACCCCGCCGAGCGAAGGGCGGGGAGTTCAATCTGTTTGCAAGCAGCGCGGGGAGCGATCAACCGATCTCGTCGATCATGCGCGACACCGCGATCGCGAGCTTCTCATCGCTGTCGAGCGTGCCGTTCGCGATCGCCGCACGCGCGGCCGCGACCTTGTTCTCGCGGACCGCTGGGAGACGGTTCATTTCTTCGAGCCAACGAGCGACTTCGCTCACTTCGACGCGATCACCCGAGCGACTGTTCGTCGATGCGGTGGTCGAGTCGGTTCGACGCGCCACAGCGTCGCTCGTCGAGCGCACGCCCTGCGCGATGCCCGGTCCGTACGTCGAAACCGAGTGCGAGCCGCCATTGATGTTGCTGAGATTTGCCATTGCTTCACTCCTTGGAACGGGCGTGCGGGTTCCTCCCAACACGACCTTTCCTCACGAGGCCAAACCATCCTGGTTCTTGACCGTGGGTCTCAAGCTCGAACCACGCGACGTCGAGCTTGCATCCTGCCCACCACTTCATCGACCGATTCACCCGCACGACTTGAGCAACCGTTACAGATGGAACAGGGATCTAACTCCTTGACAGAACGAGACTTCCTTGCGAATCTGCCCGTGAGAAATGAGGTTTCAACCCACCACTTGCGAGTGCGCGGTAATTGAGCCTTCCTTACGCATTCTGATGCGAGATTATGCGATGCTTCCCCCAAAGGACAAGCAATTCATGCCACGCTTCGTGCAACAAATTCCAAATTCAGGCCAACTTCGCTCAGATCGCACGTCGAAGCGAGCCTCGGGTGTGGTGACCTGTGCGCTGGCGATGGCGATTGTCTTTAGTTTCGCGTTCGGCTGCGGCGGCGGGTCGGGGCAGAAGACCTCGAGCGCAGGGACCAAGCCAACAAGTGCGCGTGCGGGGGATCTCGACCTGATCAACCCCGAAGACGACGTCATGGCGGGGGTCGAAGCGCCAGGAGCGCGCGGTACATCGAGTCAGAATG
>JAIYCA010000179.1 GCA_027488265.1 Planctomycetaceae bacterium | reverse complement strand
TCGCGGTCCTTCGCCACTGGCGGGAATGGCGTCGGACGGCTCGGCTCACCGAGTATGCCGACTGATCCAGCACCCGCGGAGGCGCGTTTTTGGCTGCTTCCCCGCTTCCCTCCGCGGAAGATCGTGCTATCTTTCGGATCCATGACGATTCGAACCACCCGCTCCGCATGATCGAGCCCTCGACCAGAGGCGCCTGCAGTGGTTCCATGCGTTGCATCGGTGCGACCGAAGCTTTCGTCGTTCGACATGTCTTGAGCATTTCGTATCCGGCCATTCGGCACGCGGGCGACGCGTTCCGTTTCGGCATCACCCGTTCCGCCGTCGCCCGCTGAAGCGTCACACTTTCAAAGGAATCGACCTATCTACCCGCCTCGCAGACCGTTTGGGGGACCACGCCAAGATTCGAGAGACTTCGGTCCTCGCATCAACGACCGCATTCGCATTTCGCCCGTCCGACTTCTTGATCCAGAAGGCGAAATGCTCGGCGTGGTCGAACTCGATGAAGCCAAGCGCCGCGCGTACGAAATGAATCTCGATCTCGTCGAGATTTCGCCGGACAGCCGCCCGCCCGTGTGCAAGATCATGGACTTCGGCAAGTTCAAATACGAACAGTCGAAGAAGGAAAAGGCGAACAAGGCGAAGAGCAAGGCGTCCGAAATGAAGGAAGTCCGTCTCGGGCGATCCATGAAGATCGACCCGCACGACGTCGACATCCGCGTTGCGCAAGCGCGCCGCTTCCTCATCGAAGGTCACCGCGTGCAAATCGTGCAGAACTTCCGCGGGCGCGAGATGGCGTTCCGTCAGAAGGGCGACGAGCGCATGGAAGACATCATCGAGCGCCTCTCGGATCTCGCGAAGGTCGAAGTTCCACCGCGTCTGAACGGCCGCCGCATGGGCATGATTCTCGTGCCTGAGAAGCAAAAGATCGAAGCGTACAAGCGCAAGATGACCGCGGAAGGCAAGCCGATTCTCCCGACGATTCCTGAGCAACTCGAGAACATGCACGACGATGATCACGATGACGATGATCACGATCTCGAGAACGGCCTCGAAAACGGCGAGTCGTGAGCGTGACGTGGAGCTCAAGATTCGAGGTTTTGGGTTTAGGGCGCGGCGTCGCGTGGTGTGTTCATCCATCTGAGGTCGCCGCACTCTGCGGTTCGTTCGACGGATGCTGAGATGATGGACCTCCACCCGATCGACGTACGCCTGAGCTCTGCATGCGACGCGATGACCGACGCTTACGTTGGAAGCGCCTCGCGCGCTGACGCGCGTCCGGCCGACCGAAGAGCACATGTTGAAAGTCGAAACGCCGCCGATCCGCAGGGTCGGCGGCGTTGTTCTCGCATCGCACTTTCATTCGCGGTCGTCGGTGGAACCCGTCGCGAGTGCATGACGCTGCCTGATGGAGTTCTCATCTCCCGCGCCGCGGAAGGTGCCCGGCGTGCATCCGAAGCGTGCGATCGTCTCGGCCTCCGCGCGACCTTTTTGGTTCCGGGCGCGCACATCACGCATCACGTCAAACTCTTGCGCACGCTGGTCTCGCGGCACGAAATCGGCCTCTACGGATTCGACCCAGTCCGGCCGGCACCTGACGACCCGTTCCGCGGCAGAGAGGCCCTGACCGTCGCGCTTGGTTGCGAGGCGCGGTGGTACTGCCCCGCCTTTGGCGCGCCAACCGCCGAGACGGCGATCGTGCACGGCGGACTTCAGCGCGTTCCGCCGGCTGGCTTGGTTCGACTCGCCGGCGTGAGATTTCCACTGGCGTCGTTCCTCCAGCGACCGACACTGCTGGGACGAAGCCTTTGGATCACACGCACGGCTGTGGAGCGAGCGCGTACGCAAATGGCGCGTGAGACGAGAGATACAAGCGAGCACCGCGCCCCTGCTGCACTCCATGTCCACTGCAACGTGGCCGAGACTGACTTTCGGCGCCTCGACGGAATAGCCGCTGCTGCGCATGCATAAGGCGCGGGCGTTGGTCGCTCGTCACGGAGGAGGTCACCCACGAAGTCACCGGCTCCACGCCGAGGGATGAGTTTCGCCGCGGGAAACGACTTTATGAAAAATCATGCATCGGACTTGCGTTCTATGCATCGGGATGTATATTTTTCCGCTTCACTGCATATCCATCCTGCAGGGGAACACGGCAACTACGCCGGATCGCCATCTCGTCTCCGCCCTCAACGCTCCACGTCATTTCCCTGCCACACGCAACAAAACCGCCCCCGCACCTTATGAAATCTCGCCGCCACGCCATCATCCGCAACCTGATCGCCTCCGGCGAGATCTGGAGCCAGGCTGAACTCGCCAAGCTCCTCGCGCGTGAAGGCGTGGAAACCACGCAGGCGACGCTCTCGCGTGATCTCACCGAAATCGGCGTCCTCAAAGGCCCAAGTGGCTATCAACTGCCAGGCGCCGCTCCCGCAGTCGTCACGCCAGAGGGCGCCCTTGCACGTGTTCTCAAGCGCGAAATGATTTCGATCGACGTTGGCGGCACACTCGTTGTCTTGAAGACACCAATCGGACACGGCAATGCGCTCGCGATTGAACTCGATCGCGCGAGCGTGAGCGGAGTCCTCGGCACCATCGCAGGCGACGACACCATTTTCGTCGCAGCGCGCAGCGAACTCGCGGCGAGACGCATCGCGAAACACTTCCGCGATCTCGCGGAACTGCCGTAAATCCGCGCAAACTTCGTCTGTTCGCGCCCTACAGCATTCGCAACACTCCCCTCGCATCATTCCAGCTCATCGATTTCGGACACGCACTTGGAAATGAACCTCACTTCAGATTTCTCGTCCACTCGCCCCATTCGCGCCGCGATTGTCGGTGCGAGCGGCTACGCGGGCGCTGAACTCCTCGCGATTCTTGCCGCACATCCCTGTGCAGAGGTCGTGGGGCTCTTTGGCTCGTCGAAGAAAGCGGATGAAGGCGCGCCGACCGCGGCAGATCTCTTTCCGCGTTTTGAGGGCTCGAGCGTTGGCGCTTTGCGCGTGGATGCGTTTTCGATCGATGCTGCAAAGTCACTCTCGCTCGACGCGATCTTTCTCGCGACTCCACACGAGCTGTCGCATGAAGTCGCGCGCGCTCTCGTCGATGCCGGCATCATCGTCTTCGATCTTTCGGCCGCGTTTCGGTTGTCCAATCGCGCGGTCTTCGAGAAGAACTATGGTTTCGCCCACGCACACGCGGATCTCCTCGAAGAAGCGGTCTACGGCCTTGCAGAGTTCAACGCCGACGCCATCGCGGAAGCGCGCCTGATTGCAGTGCCTGGCTGCTACCCCACGGCATCGATCCTTGCGATTTTGCCGCTGGTCGAAGCTGGTCTCGTCGACACCACGCGTCCTGCGATCGTCGACGCGGTGAGCGGCGTCTCGGGCGCTGGGCGCAAGGCCGAAGTGAAGAGCCTCTTCTGCGAAGTCTCGATGCAGGCCTACGGCGTTTTCAAGCACCGCCACCGCCCGGAAATCGCAGAACACGCAGGAATTGCGACCATTTTCACGCCGCATCTCGGTTGTTACGACCGTGGCATTCTCGCCACGGTGCACCTTGAGTTGCATGCGGGTGTCGGCGAAAGCGAAGTTCGCGCCGCATACGACGCAGCCTACGAAGGCCGCCCATTTGTGCGCGTGTTGAAATCAGGCCGCTGGCCGAGCATCGCGGCTGTTGAGCGCACCAATTTCTGCGACATCGGATTCGCACTTGAAACCACGGATGCGGGCACGCATCTCATCGTTGAAAGCGCGATCGACAATCTCGTGAAAGGCGCTGCGGGACAAGCGGTGCAGTGCATGAACATTCGATTCGGCCTCCCAGAGTCGATGGGCTTTCTTCCTGCATCGACTCGCATGCCTGCCCTTTCAACCTCTGCACTCTCTGGAGGTGTTTCGTGAACAACTCCGTAAACCACTCCGTGCCCTTCCCATCGCGTCCGATTGAAATCGATGCGCGTACTCCGGGGACGTCTCTTCACACGAACGCGCCACTTGTCGTGAAAGTCGGCGGCGCGCTTCTCGAAGACGCGCAGGCGCACATCGATTCGTTCGCAGGGTTGATCGCGCTGCATCGCGCACACGCCGGCGGCATCATCCTCGTTCACGGCGGCGGCGCGCAGGTCGATCGTCAACTCAAACTCGTCGGAATCGAAACACCGCGCATCGAAGGAATTCGCGTCACCACGCGCGAAGCCATCGATCAAGTTGTTGGCGTCCTTGCGGGAAGTGCGCACGTCCGACTCCTCGGACTTCTTTCTTCCCTCGGCGAACGTGCGGTCGGACTCTCGCTCTCTGACGGCGGTCTCTGTCGTTGTCGCCACACGACGAAGTTCGCATTTGACGCGGGTGAAGTGGGCGAAATCATCGATGGCGATGGAACTGTTGCGCGCACGCTGCTCGCGTCTGGCTTCATGCCCGTCGTGAATTCCATCGGTCTCTCCGCGCAGGGCGAGCCACTCAACGTGAACGCGGATGAAGCCGCGTGTGCGATCGCGCGCATCGTTGGCGCGAAGGGCCTCGTACTCCTCACGGATGTGCCGGGCGTGCTTGATGCGCAGAAGCGCCTCATTCCAGAGCTCAACGAGTCGCAGATCGAAGCGCTCATCGCGGACGGAATCATTTCGGGCGGCATGATTCCGAAGGTTCGGAACGCGCTTGCCGCAGCAGCAGACGCAGGTTGCCCCGCCACGATCGCCTCATGGCGCGACCCAGCCGCGATTGCAACTGGCACAACAGGCACGCGCGTCAACGCGACAGCCGCGCAGCCAGCGTTCGCCTAAATCCCTCGCAAACCACGCAAAAACAACGCGAAGTTGATTCGCGAATTCAATTTCGATTCGACTCGCACTCTTCCAGTTGGGACACCGTCACACGATGGCACGAAACACGCAATTCACTGCACTCGAAGCGCTTCGCGGTCGCTCGATTCTGCGCGTCGCAGATCTCAACAAAGACGAGATTCGCGCGTTGCTCGCGCTCGCATGCACGTTGAAGGCTGACTATGCGGCGTTTCGCGACACACTTGCGCAGCGCGCGCTTGTGATGCTGTTCGAGAAGCCCTCGCTTCGTACGCGCGTTTCGTTTGAAATCGGCTTCCAGAAGCTCGGTGGCTGCGTCACATTCCTCGATCATCGCAACGAACCGATTGGTGCACGCGAGCCCGTCGCCGATTACGGCCGCAATCTTGAGCGCTGGTGTGACGTGATCGTCGCCCGCGTTTTCAAGCATGAAACGCTCGTCGCGCTCCGAGAGAACTGCTCCATTCCGATCATCAATGCGCTCAGCGATTTCGCACATCCGTGCCAAGCACTCGCCGACGGGCAAGCGTTGGTTGAGCACGGCATCGCGCTTGAAACGTGCCATCTCGCGTGGCTTGGTGACGGCAATAACGTGTGTCTTTCGCTGATGGAACTCGTCGCAATCATGGGCGGCCGCATGACGGTTGTGACGCCGCCGACGCATGCGCCGTGCGCAAAGCTCACTGCCGAAATCCGAGCGCTCGCCGCACAATCCGGCGCTTCCATCACGCTCACCAACGATCCTTCCGCGATCGCGGGCGCCGACGCGGTGTACACCGACGCGTGGATCTCGATGGGACAGAAGGATTGCGCCGAAAAGATCGCGTCACTCCGCAAGCTCACCGTGACTCCCGAAATCATGCATATTGCTGGGCCGAACGCGAAGTTCATGCACTGCCTCCCCGCACATCGCGGCGAGGAAGTGGTCGATGCTGTCATCGACGGCCCGCAATCGATCGTCTACGACCAAGCTGAGAATCGCATGCACGCACAGAATGCACTCATGCTTGCGCTTCTCCACGCAGTACCAACCGCGCGCTTCGCTCCGAACGCCGCGGTCGAAATCCTCGCAAATACCCGCTGAATTCCGCACCTTTTGAGAAAGTCCTGAATCAGATGTCGAACACGAACAAGCCAGCATTCCGTCCGAAGAAAGTTTGCGTCGCCTACTCGGGCGGCCTCGATACGTCTTGCATCATTCCGTGGCTCGTCGAAACCTACGGCTGCCAAGTTGTCGCCTGCGTTGCCGATGTCGGCCAAGGCGCGCGCGAACTCGAAGGCATCGAAGAGAAGGCGAAGCGCACGGGCGCGGTCGAGTGCATCGTTGTTGATCTCAAGAAGCAGTTCATGGAAGAGTTCGTCTTCCCAATGTGCATCTCGGGTTCGATCTACGAAGGCCGGTATCTGATGGGCACGTCGATCGCACGACCGATCATCGCGCGCGCGCAAGTCGAAGTCGCGCTCGCGACGGGCTGCGATGCGCTCTGCCACGGCTGCACTGGCAAGGGCAACGACCAAGTGCGCTTTGAG
>JAIYCA010000199.1 GCA_027488265.1 Planctomycetaceae bacterium | reverse complement strand
TCGCAGCGGGCTGAGATGCGTCGTGTTTGAGCGCTCGCAACCTGCTTCGCAACTTGCTCGCTCTGGCCAGCCTCGCTGCGAGTGAATCGCAGCGGGCTGAGATGCGTCGTGTTTGAGCGCTCGCAACCTGCTTCGCAACTTGCTCGCTCTGGCGTGGAGCACGCCAGAGGGAGCCGCAGCAGCAGCGACCGCGGCAACAACGAGCGCTCGCAACTCGCGGGCTGCTGAAGCTTCGCTTCAGAGGCCCGCTTTCGCTCGCTCCGGCCAGCCTCGCTGCGAGCCGTGGCTTTCAAGCCGCCGCAGCGGCGACCGCGACAACAACGAGCGCTCGCGACTATGGCGTCACTCGCCAGGATTCGTCGCCGACGCAGGTTCGGTCTTCGATTCGCCAACGACTTCAGTCGTCGGTGCGGGCTCGCTCGTCACAGGCGCGGTCGGCGCCGCAGCCTCGCTCTTCGCATACATCGTCTCAGGCGTGTTCGCGATTGGTGCCGTCGCGGGGATCACCCAGCGATACGCCCAATCCACGCGCCATGCAAGCGCCGCGCCACCCTTGAACTTCACCGTCATGAGTTGATAGACCCCGCGCTCGGGATACACGACGTCCACTTCAGCGACGCCACCGGAGATGCGCAGTTGCTGCACAGAGAAGACGTTCTCGCTGCCTGGCTCCATCGGCTTTGCATCACCGACGAGTCGTGCGACCTTCGACCACGTCGACTCTTGCAGTCCAGCGGGAAGATTGAACACCACTGGTGTGCCAAGCCCTGTGATCCGATGCGCTTCCTTGATCGCGCCAGCCATCACTTCAGGGCCAGGGGCAACATTCGGTGTCGACACGGCTTTGCCCGCGGTCGGCGGATACGTCGACATCGATGTGCAGGCAACAGGAGCGATCGCGAGAACAAATGCGGCGAGAAGACGAGTCGTCATGACCGAAAGAATAACACGCGGAAAGTCCCATGCTTGCTCGCGGGAAAAACATCGCCGGCGCCTCAGATGAACTGCGGCGCCGGCGATGCAAACGTGGAATTCGGTCTGCGGCGATCGAAGGCGGGAACCTGACCCACCGCAAGGCGCGGGTAGCACGGGAGGGACGCCACGAAAGCGTCTTCTCGTCGTGTGACGGAACTTCACCGTCCACCCTTGTCTAACGTTGTCTGACTCCCCGGGAAGGGAGGAAGACGATTGTCCGATTCGCCGTGGAGTTGGGGGAGAAGGGGGCGAACCTGACCGCGAGAAGAGAGGAATGCCCCACCCTCTCTGCGCGCCCACAGTGAAAATTGGCGCGAAATCGGTGAATTCATCGCCTTCCTCCACAAGGACTTCCGTCGCGTGTTGTTTCGAGCGATTTTATCGAGCCAACTTGTTGTCAAGCAAATGCGAGGTTCCACGCCGATCCGCACAAGCCTGCACTTGTCAATCGCGAGTACCAAACTGCTCGCCGCCAAGGCAAAGCCCTTCGGGCACCGCTCGCGCACGCCCCTCTCGGTCGAGACACGCCAACGTCGTCTTTGCCTCAACCAACAACTCCTCACCGCGAAGAACCTCGTAGGAGTGCTCGATCTTGACAGGCCCAGCGACGAGCAGGCTGGTTCGAACGTGCACCAGGTCGTCGTAACGCGCAGGTCGCCGATACCGAAGTTCAAGGCGCACGACCGCGAGGAAAACCCCCGCCTCCTCGAGCGCGCGATAGTCGCCACCGGAGGCGCGCAGCATTTCGGTGCGGCCCATCTCGAGCCAAACCGGGTAGACCGCGTGATGGACAAAGCCCATCGGGTCGCACTCGGGGTAGCGGACGCGAAGTTCGATTTCGTGCGTTGCGAGTGGCGCGCGCGCAGCCACAGGTTGAGAGGGTGAGCGCAGGTCGGACATAGCGACAAGGTAACGCGTGGACGCGCGGCGAACGCTACTTGCCCACGCAGAAGCGCGAGAAGACGAGACCAAGCACATCGTCGGGATGCATCGGCCCAGCAATCGCGCCGAGCGCATCGAGCGCCGAACGAATCAGACTCGCAACAACTTCGGGATCTCGAAGCGCGCGAGTGCGCCGGCCTTCGCTCAGACTTTGCTGCGCGTGCTGCACCGTTTCACGGAGAAGTTGTGCGGCGCTTGCGAGTTCTGCGTCGTATCGCGGGAGAATCGTCGCAAGTCGCGCCGATCGAAGTGCGTGATCGCGACGAATCGATGCAGCGAGCGTCGCGCGAAGTGCATCGATGCCTTGGCCACTGCGAGCGCTGGTTGCGACGACTTCATTGGCGCCTTGCGAAGTCGTTGTCTCGCTGAAACCCTTCGACCGCTCCGCATCGCACTTCGTCACGACGTCGACAATCGTCGCGACCGAAACAGCTGTCGGAAGCGAGATCGGCGCATCGCCAGCGGGCGTACATCGCACAACCACGTCTGCGTTCTTGAGGACATCAACCGCGCGCGACTGCATAGCCTCTGCAATCGAAGGTGATGTTTGCACCGCGGATGAATCGAAGCGTTCCCTCGTTTCGCGCGCGTGCGTGGAAAGTTGCGCCGGAAGCTCGACATCAAGTCCCGCGAGATCAACGACATCCGCCTCAAGCCCGAGCCCGAGCGCAAGTCGGGCGCGAATCGCATCACGCGTCGAACCCGCACGCGCGCTCACCACCGTACGCGTGCGGCCAACGAGCGCGTTGAAGAGCGAACTCTTTCCGGCATTCGGTGCGCCCGCAAGCACGATCGTCGCGACAGCATTCGCGCCGAGCGAAGCACCGCCGCCACGTGCGCGATCAATTTCACACGCGAGTTCTTCCGCGCGACGCGCAAGCATGTCCGCTTCAATCGCGACGACGTCTTCTTGATCGGTGAAGTCGATGCCCGCTTCCACAAGTGCGAGCAATTCCGCGGTGCGCGCAAGACACCCAGCCGCGCGCTGTCCGTGTTCGCCGCGCGCAATTTCGTCGGCGGCGACAAGTTCAGCGTCGGCGGTTGCCGCGATGCGCGCAGCAATGGACTCGGCTTCATCGACCGACAAACGGCCCGCAAGATGCGCGCGAAACGCAAACTCCCCCGCTCGCGCGCGACGCGCGAGCATCGGTTTTGTTGTCGACATCGTTGCCGGCGCAGTCTTCGCCTCAGCTCCCGCGATCAGCGCATCGACCAACAATTCCACAACCGCGGGCGCACCGACGCTTGAGATTTCAAGCGAATCTTCGCCGGTGAAACTCGCGGGCGCAGGCATCCAGTATGCGATCGCGGGCAACGTACAACCCGAGAGCTCCGCACGAACGCGCCGAATCCCGCGCACGTCGAACGATTGTTGAAACACCGTCTCTGCCGCACGACGCGCTGCTGGCCCGCTCACGCGCACCAATGCACGCGCACTGCGGCCTGGCGGCGACGCGACCGCGACGATCGTCTCACGCACGCTCATCGCCCCTTCGGACGTCGTCGCTCCGCATCGCGGCGCTTCGCATCCGCGCGCGCAAGTGCTTGTTCGTAAAGACGCCCAAGGAAATCCTTCTTCTTCGTCTTCGGATCGGGCTTCGCGAGAAGATCCATCGCGTCAACTTGCTTCTTGATGATGCGGCTTTCGTAGATGCCGACGCACGTCGACGTGAGGATGTAGAGCGTCAGACCGCTCGGCGCTGCGTACGTCATCAGTGGGAACATGATGACCATCATCCACTTCATCATCTTCTGCTGCGCGATCTGCTCATCCGTCATGTTTGGCGCCATCGGCGGCGTCATGTACTTCTGTTGGAAGTAGAAGACGATGCCCATGAGGATCGGCAAAAGGTTCAGCGACGAGACGCTGAAGAAGTAGAGATTGACCGCGGGGAAATTGAGGAAACGATCGGGTTCGGCGAGGTCGGCGAGGAAGAGCCAGCCATCGAGCGACTGGAAAATCCCGAAGAATGCAGGCTGTTGGCGCAACTCAAACGCGAAGTAGAGCATGGCGTAGAGCGCCATCCAAATCGGCATCTGCGCGAAGGTCGGAAGAATGCCGCCGACGCAACCCGCGGGGCTCACGCCGCGTTCCTTAAAGAGGCGCCACTGCTCTTGCTGCATGCGCTGCGGATCGTCTTTGAACTTCTTCTGCAGTTGGTCGAGTTCGGGCTTGAGTGCCGTCATCGCCTTGGAGAAGCGCTGCATCGAGATCTGCGACTTCTTCTGAATCGGGTGCAGGATCAGGCGCACAACCACGACGAGCGCGATGATCGCAAGACCCCAGTCAAACACGATGTACGACTTCAGGAAGAGCAAGAACCACAACAATCCATCGGCGAGCCACGCGAAGGTGCACCACGAGCAGCAACCGCTCATGAGATACACGATGAGGTCGCGCATGTTGAGCGCAGCAAGCGGCTCAGCGTTGCCGAGGATGCGATTGTCGAGGGGGCCCGCGTAGAGGCCGAGATCAAACGCGGCGTCGCTTTGCGGCGCAACGGCAACCTTCGGGCTCCAAAGGGAGGTGAAGAGCAATTCGCTCGGACCAGTCAATTGGTTGGTGAACGTGGAAACTTCAGCGACACTCGCGAGCGCCTTTGATGCAACGGTTGGTGGCGCGTACGGCGCGTGCACGGCGAGCGCGAAGTAGCGATCGGTGCTGCCAAACCACGACAGCGTGAAGCCGCCTTCAGTCGACTTCTCATTCGGCCACACGACGGGATCACCTTCGGCGACCTGCGATGAGAACGTGCTGCGGTCATAGAGCTGACCATTGGCGCTGACAAACGACTGTGACGGATCGCGCGATTCGGGGAAGAGGTAGCCGAAGTGGTAGCGGCGAACTTCCGTCAGCGTCTTCGGGTCGTACGGTCGGTCGCCAGGGCCATTTTGCAGGAGGCGAACCTGCATCGGATTCGCGGTGAGGTTTGTGAAACGTTGTTCCACCGCGAGGTCGAAACCCGTACTGCCGAGGCGGAACGATCGCGTCATCCGTGCGACGACATTGCCCTTTTCATCGGCAATTTCCGTCACGAATTGGCCAGGAGCCGTTTCAGCCCACACCGCGCCGAACACGGAAACCGACGCGCCGTCGATCTCGAGTTCACGCGCCGCGAGGACCGGAAGCGCAACGTCGCCGAAGTTGGTCGATGCCGCGAGGACGTAACGCTTCGACTCATCGGGCAGCGTCGCGAGATCATTCGCCGCGCGAGCGCGACGTGCTTGATCGGCGTCTTGCACGGTGAGCCAAATGTCCGCCGCGACCACGCGGTCGATGCCTGCAGCGTTGCGCGAGAAAGTGAACTGTGCGGGCGCGACCGAGGGATCGAGCGACCCGAGTTTCTGCGGCGCTTCTGGAGCCGTCATCCCAGCGGGAACGCGCGCGGTGTAGCGCGGAGCTTCGACGCTGCCTGCGGGCGATGCGGTGGTCGATGTACTCGTGTCGGTGTTTGCCGCCGTGTTCGACGCGGCATTCGAATCCGCAGCAGCAGGCGATGCCTGTGCTGACGACCCAGCGGCGTCGGGCGACGCTTGCGACGCGGATTGAGTTCCATCTTGCGACGTGGTCGTCGAAGTGTCCGCGGCATCGCTCTTCTTACGGGGCGAGCCTTGCGCAACGAGGATGCCGACAAAGACGACACCGATCGCGAGTGCGGAGGTGATGAGGAAGCGCTTCAACAGTGGAGACATGTGTGTTGCGGGGAAAACGTGAAGTCAGAAAGCGGCCGCGTTGTGCGATCGCGGTGAGATCCCGAGGATTGCGGAGCGTATCCGACCCGCATGATCTTCGACGGAAGCGCGAGGCGTCTCGCGAAGCCTGAAAAGCCTTCAAAGCCTCATGAAGCCACAAGCACCGCACGGCGCCGCGCGCATCACTCGCCGCGTTCGAGTCGCTGCCAGAGCCAGTCCTTGAGCGGCGCGCCGCGGTCGATGTGATCGCGAATCCGCTCTTGCGTGCGCGCGATGTCGTACTCGACTCGGTAGAAGGTGAAACGGTCGGGTGCGCCGTTCTCGCCTTCCTCAAGAATGACGTACGACGATCGCGGGTCGTGATCGCGCGGTTGCCCTACGGAGCCTGGATTCAGGATGAAGCGGCAGCCCGGGAGCATGTCGCGGTCGGTGGGCGACCATTCGGTCAGGCCCTTTTGGAAGGCGATCCAGTCGTAGCGCGCGCTGGGTTCTTCCGGCGCAAGCAGGCTTTGCTGCCCAGTGGCGCCCACCGCGGCGGCCTCGCGCAGCCGACTTTCGATCTCATCGCGCTCCTCGAGCAGAAATCCTGGGCAGTGCGTGTGCCCAACGAGCGCGCTGACGCGGCGAGAATTTCCGCTCGCATCGGGCAGCGTGAGCGCACCGAAGTTTCGGCGGAGCTTCCGCTCTCCCTGCGCGACGTCTTCAGGGAAGAGGTACTCATTCACCGGCCGCGAAGGCGAGGCATGGACGCAGATGTAGCGGTCAAGCAGGATCTGGCGCGGCGAAATCGAGAACATAAAGTCGACGCGCGGCCGTTGTGCAGCAAGGAGTTCCTGCCAAAGCGGGTCGTCGCGATGGACCTTCAAGTCGAACTGAGGCTTCGGCGTGCGCCGCGGTGCTGCCGCCCACGTATTGAAGCGTGCGGCATCGTCCGCGCCCTGCACAACCTCGGATTCGCCGCTGAGATAGCGGATGCTGAAACTCTCCGCGTCGAGCGGAACGAGCGCGTCGGCCGGCTCGCTGAGCGGCACGGAGGTTGGGCCATCAAAGCGCGCACCCGCGAGATGCGACCGAACGATGACCTTGCCGCCTTCGGTCAGTTCGTATCGGTACGAACCAACCATGCACGGCGCGGCGGCGGCTGATTTGGCGGCCGACGAGCGTTGCGATGGAATCGCGAGTCCTCGCGCGATCGCAAATTGGCGCTTCATCCAGCCTTGTTCGAGCGTTTCGCCGCGCGTCCAAAACACCGCGTCCCGCGCGGCAGCGTTGAAGTTCGTGGGCTCGTAAAGCGCCGCGAAATCGTGGTTTCCGAGCAGCGACCACTCGCAGTGTTCGCGCACGAGATCAATGCACTCGACAGGATCGGGCCCGTAGCCGATCACATCGCCAAGGCACACCATCTTGTCGTAGCCGACCGACTTTGCATGACGCAAAACCGCTTCGAAAGCGGCGAGGTTTGCGTGAATGTCACTCACAATCGCGATGCGCATGCAGAGGTACCCCACCGACGGCGGGGCCGCGGGACCACGATGCTATCACGTGGTTTCGGCGCTCGCGACTGGCGGCGGGGCGAACCTGCGGTTCGCGGCCGCCGCTTCGCTCGCTTTCGTCGGCCTCGCCGCGAGTGAATCGCGACGGGCCGAGAGGCGTTGTCTCGGCGCTCGCGACTGGCGGCGGGGCGAACCTGCGGTTCGCGGCCGCCGCTTCGCTCGCTTTCGTCGGCCTCGCCGCGAGTGAATCGCGACGGGCCGAG